>JAZLHB010000069.1:0-47492 GCA_045616565.1 Akkermansia sp.
TGAATGCCGCGCTGTAGCGGCCTCTCTTGTGTATGGGGTGTGCCATAATGTGTATCCTTTCTTGGTTATTATACACCCTCCTGCCAAAAGCGGCACCTTTTCCCGGCTTAGCCTACCGTCCTAATTTCTGGGGCCACCATATTTGCAGCCTACTCTTTATCCAAGGGTGTTGCTCAGGGGCGATTTTATCCAAATCCCCAAAACTCGGAGCGTAGGATATTTTGGCAACTGGCTTGTCTTGATCGACATCAAGGTAAAAATACGGCGCACATCCGGCAAACACTTGGTCGGAACCAGTGATGAGAATGTCATAATCCTTGCATACAAGCTTTCGGCTGTCTTTTTCAATGCTGCAGTCTGTGTCCAGATTGTAGAAACAATCAATGAAATCCTGAAAATTGCTCCGTCCCTTGTTCTTCCATTGCTCGGTAAGGGTGTTGATGGCATGGTAGCTGGAACTTGCGAGCGAATGAGTCCTTTTGTATTTCTCCTTGAAGCGGCTCAACGGTGTCGGGCGTGTGAGTCGTTCTGTCCGGCTGTAGTCCAGCACTCGGACATCTGCAGCCGGCAGCAGTGCCTTTACCATGCTAAAAAGAGCATAGCATTGCAACACTGCTCCGCAACTGTTGGATCTGTAGAAGGTGACAATGCCTACTTTCATATCATCGCGAATAGGAATGTGTGCTTATTTGAACATGGAGAGCTTGACAGGGTGTAGATAAAGGTATTCGGAAGGAAAGGCATCCGGCAGGAGTTCTACTTTGCCTTGGGCCTTGCGGATAGTGTCTTGAATGACGGCGTTCATGCGGTTGTGGTGCTCCATATTGTTGGGAAACCAAACATTGCCCGGTTTGAAAGGTGCGTCTTTCAGATATTTTACCTTGGAATCCTTTAACAGCAACACGGCAGTGGGAATAGCCAATTCCACAAACATGCGCCATGCAGCAAAAACTTCTAAATAGTCGCAAAATTCCCTCATCCGAATTCTGGGAACCACGAAAATGTCCGAGTAGCCGAAAACACAGGGATACACCATTTTCCTAGGCATGATGCGGTAGGAGAGAGAGAGTAGGTGCTGGTATATGTTCGATTTTGTGTATCCAAGGTTGGCGCGCAGGTTGCTCCAGAAGGGTGGACGCCACTTTAGAAGCAGCGGCTTGTGAGCGGGAAGAGTCGTGGAATCCAAGACTCCCCGCGCTTTGAGTATATCCCTTGCCTCGTCAAACCCCGGGACAATGCGGCTGGCGCTGGCATCCAGTCCCGGATGGTGCGTATCAATCTTCTGCGCCTCCTCAACCGCGCGGATATGATCGCCCTTGGATATTTCCACCGCTTCGTCAAGATAGAATTCGTCCTTTGCCATGCGGAGCTGTTCATGAACATTATTTTCATTGAATACAGGATTCAAGAGCAAGTCGTCACCGATAATCAGGAAGCTGTCGCAGTCCATTTCCATGAGCTTGTCACATGCCTGCGCAATATATGCATGAAACTGGAATGAGTTGCCGAATACACGGATGACATCTGGTTCGTTTCCATAGTAGAACGGCATCAGCTGGCGCATCTGGGAAAAGCGTTCGCCGTAGATTCGCCTGATGCGGTCTATGTTTTTTTCGTAGTTGTGGTTGTAGAGGACAACGAGCCCCGTTTTGTTTGCGCTCATAATGTCGGTGGAGGGTTATGAAAGGAATGCAGTTTTGCGGCAAAGGTCAAGCCCGGCGCCAATGGCGGCATCCATGTTGTAATACTCCCATTCGGCGAATCTGCCGTGGAGATAGAGACCGCAGGGGTGCAACACAGCCTTCAACCTGTCGATGGTGTCTTTTGTCTGTGACGTCTGCACGGGATATGTGCAGGCTTCGTAATGGTGTGCCAGATAGGTGGGATGGAAGGGAATGCGGGCCAAGTTTTTTTGGATTTCCTCCATGGTCATCTTCCGGGAGAATTCGATGGTGGCTGTGGTGCGTTCGGAATGGTCGTTGTTTGGTGAGAAGTTGCCCGTGCAGATAATGCGGTGCGATTCGTGGGCCGTGTCCGGCATATAAATCCAGCTGTATGGGTTTTTGTCAATCTCACAGAGGACAGCCGTGGTGCCGTGAAACTCGAGTTCCTCTACGGCTTCGGCAAGTGATGCTATGTCAGGTCCGCCTTGAAGTATTTGCGGCAAGTCCCGCACGTTGCAGGTGTAGACTACCTTGTCATATGGTTCACCGTCAACAATCCACTTTCCGGAATCCCTCCTAATGCAGGTAATTCCGGTGTTGTATCGGATATCCAGCCCCTGGGCCAGGGTGTCTGCCAGATGTTGGGAACCGTTGTGCAAGGGATACCAGAAGGTGCTGTGAACCATGTTCATTTCCTTTTCCTGGGCAATATTGGCTTCCAGGATTTCGGGAATGGTGGGCATGGGGAGCTTTCCCTGAAGCCAAGCCAAGGGTACATCTTCCAGTGAGCGCTGCCAGATTTTGGCGTTGTATGGGCGAAAGTAGGCTTCATACAGGGTTTTGCCGAAGCGCCGGCGCAGAAACTCATCAAAATTGGCGGGAGCTCCGTATCCTGACCGGTTGATTTCCAACAAGTCGGATATGATAGCCTGCCGCATTTCCGGTTCCATTTGGTACAGGTGGTTCTCAATCGGGTAATCCACCGTCTTGTTGCCCAATGCAACAACGGCATGTCTCACGGCTTTGTAGAACTCGGCGTCACGTTTAAAGAACGGCCAAAACCAATCCAGCACATCCTGTCTGCGCGAGTTGAAAACATGCCCGCCCGTCATGTGGAAAAGCACGCCGTTGACATGTGAACACTTGACAAGGCCGCCGGGTGTTGGGGCTTTTTCATAAACGCGAACCTCACAGCCTGACGCATTCAGCATTTGTGCAATGGACAAGCCGGAGATGCCTCCCCCGATAATAGCTGCTCTCATGACTCATGAAAGTGTACATGAGAGAAGTACCAATGTCAACGCTTAGATGAAAGTGAACGCTGAAAGAGTACGGCGGTGTGTGCCATCTTGTAATGCTGGTGTTGGTCCACGGTGCAAATTGAATGGGCTTGCATAAGGCGGTCTGCTTTGCTAGCATGGCGGCATGGGGAAGATAGCCGCCATTGCCAAGGCCGTGTTGCCTGGGGCCTTATACGAATACCTGAAACGCCGGGCATGCGAGGAGGTGTTCCGGAAGCTGCGTAGGGATTATCCTGCGTACCGCGCACGCCTGCAGGAACGCGTGGAGGCCGTACGGCAGAAGGAGGTGATCAACGTGCTCTTCTATATTTGGCATCCATCATTCTGGAAGGTGGATTCCCTGTTCCGGCTCATGCTGGAGCACCCGCGTTTCAACCCGGCCGTTTGCCCTGTGGCATCCATGGACACCCCGGATCCCGCCAAGCGGCGCGAAACCCTGGAATACACGCGCCGGTACTTCAAGGAGAAGGGCTATCCCGTGCTGGAGATAGACGGCATAGGCCCCGTGACGGGAAGTTTCGTGTTTGGGGGGACAGATATGGGGAAAATCCGTGCGGCCTTTGCACCGGATGTCATCTTCGTGCAGGCTCCCTATGAATCCGTGCCGCAAGCCATGGCTGCGGATATGGAGCATGAACTGTACTGCTATGTACCCTACGGCTTCCGCAATTCAACCGCCCATTTTTCATACAATAACGCCACCCAGAACAAGTACTGGTTCAATTTCATTGAGAATCAACCCATGATGGACTTCATCAAGTCAATCATGACGAACAAAGGGAACAACCTCTGTCTCACCGGTTATCCCCCGGTGGATTTCTTTATCTACCATGAGCGCTTCGGTACCCTGGGGGCATCCCATTGGAAGCCGCAGAAGCAGCCCTCTAAACGCGTTATTTGGGCCCCGCATTGGAACATATGCGATGTCTCATTGCTCACTGCCGGCATTTTCCCGCAGGTGGCGGAACGCATGCTGGAACTCGCGCTGGAGTATAGCGGGCGCATCCAGTTCGCATTCAAGCCGCATCCCAAGCTCAAGGCGGAGCTGTACAAGCATCCCGAATGGGGGATAGAGCGTACTGATGCCTACTACCGGGCTTGGGCGGATTTGCCGAACGGGCAGCTGGAGCAGGGTGAATACGCAGAGCTATTTGCTCAATCGGATGCCATGGTGCATGATTCCGGCTCTTTCATTGTGGAGTACATGGCTACCGGGAAGCCCTGCTGCTTTTTGCACGGCAAGGATGCAGCGGTGCTACCGGATTTTAACGAGATGACTGCGGACTGCTACGCCGCCCATTACTTGGCGGATTCCGTGGAGGAGCTGGAGCGCTTTCTCCAAGGCGTGGTGGCAGAGGGGAAAGACCCCAAGGCGGCGGAGCGCCTGGCGTGCATGGAAAGGTACATATTGCCGCCCAACGGCAAGCCCGCCGCACAGAATATCATTGATGCCATTCTGGGATGATGCGCCATCCGGGTTCCCCGTATAGCCGCAGCATGGAATTGTTCCAGGAGACAAAAGCATCCAGGGTGGGTGTGGCAATACCGTGCTTTCGCGCGAGGTGGCAGATGAGGGAGGTTCCCCAGGGGATATCCTCCGTGAAATAACGGGAGGTGAAATCCGGGATCCAGCCCTGCGGGATTTGAAGCATGGGGGAGGTGATGCCCTTGAAGGACGGGATGGTGCGGATTTTGGCGGTCAATGAGGTCGCGTCGCGGGATTCGTAGTATTCCAGCACGGGAATGATGTCCGTGCCAATGGTCATTTCCGGGATTCGGCGGCAAAGCTCCAGCAGCTCCTCGTCCGCCTGGATGTACCGTTCGCTGGCGGCTTCCGTCCATTCCTCGTAGAAAAGGAAGTTGTGGTCGTAGCACACTCCTTTCTGGTAATCCGCAAACATGGTGCTGAGGCGCGCGGGATGAAGCAGCGGGTTGGAATTGGTGAGCAGAAAAGGGTATGGGCTGCCCAAACGCTCAAGCGGCGTATCGAACAATGCCGCCACTTGGGAGGAACGGGCGTTCCAATCCGTGTTGTCGGACACCCAAGCTCTGTTGACCTCGCGGCTGCCGAGGATGGAAACACGGTGCCCGTACACATCTGCCCGGCAAATAAACGGGACCTTGTATATTCCCATGAGCTCAACATTCCGCCATGCCGGGGCGGTGCTCATGGATAACAGTTCCGGCGTGCCCGGGGCCATGGCAAGCAACTGCCCCGCATGGATATGCGGCCGCACTTGGTTGCACATGGAGGGAACGGCGAAACGGGGGGCCGTGAGCAAGATAATTTCGCAATCACCCAGCGTGCCGTAGTCTGCGGAGACAGAGGCAAGCGGCGCGGTTGCGCCGGAGCCGTCCGGCAGCGTGGCGCTCAGCTTTGCAGCCCAACCCGCAGGCCTGCGGGTGACAATGCTCACCCGGTGCCCATGGCTGCCCAGCCACGCCGCCATGGCATGGGCAAGGTTGCCGCCGCCGCAGATTCCCACATTCATAGGCTAGCTTTGCGCGATTTCCCTGAGCGCGTCCACCAGGGCGTTGTTGTCCGCCGTGCCGCGCACGGCGAGGCGGATGTACTGGCCGCCGTTGATGGTGCGCTTGGCGGAGAGGTCTTTGATGAGGATGTTGTTTCTCTCCAATAGGGTGAGGGCTAGGGAGGAGGTTGTGTGCGGGGGCTTTACTTCGCACATGAAGTAGTTGGCTTTGGATGGCATGACGCGCAGGAAGGGGATGGCACCCAAGGCGGCCATGAAGCGGTCCCGCTCCTTGCGGAAGGCTGTGCAGGCCTCATGGTACTGGGATTCGTACTTGCCGTAGATCTGCATGTAGAACTCTCCGAAGGAGTTGATGTTCCAAATGGCCACGTCCTTTTTGAAGCGGGAGACGAGGGTAGCGTCTGCGGATGCAATGACACCCAGGCGCAGGCCGGGCACGCCGTATGATTTGGAGATGCTCTTCACCACCACCAGGTGCGGATTGGCCTCCAGCGTGGCGTTGGTGAGAAGCGTGTTGCCCGCACCCTCGTCGGAGAAGTCTACAAAGCTCTCGTCTATCACCAGACGCATGCCCCGTTCCTTGGTCCAGGCGCACAGGCGCAGCAGGTCAGCCTTGGGGATGAAGTTGCCGCTGGGGTTGTCCGGATTGACGATGACAAGGTTGTCAACCGCCTTGTCCCCGTAAAATGTCATCAAGTCATCCGCCGTGTAGCGGAAATCCGGCAGCGGGGTGTTGAAGGACACCACGCGCTCTGCGGCAAGGCGGTTGGGGTATTCCTCAAAGGTGGGGAGAACCACACCCACCTTGCCCTGCAGGCTTTCCATGAGGGCCTTGATGAGTTCCGCCGCGCCGTTGCCCACGCACACGTAATCCTGCTTGATGCCGAAGTACTTGCCTGCCAGCAGGCTGTTCACGCGCATGCCGCTGGGGTAGTTGCGCAGCAGGCGCTCAAAGTTGGCCGTGAGCTCGGAAATCATGCGCGGGTTGGGGAAGTAGGGGTTCACCAGGTAGCAGAAATCCAGCACCTGTGGGTAGCGCCAGTATCCGCCGTAGCGGGAGCCGATCTTCCTGATTTTGTCCTCCGGCTCGCAGAAGATGGATTCCGCGATATCCAGGTCCTGCACGTCATCTATCTCGTACCAGGCCTCGCCGCCCAGCTTGAGGGCCTTGATTTCCGGCTTGTCCAGCATGGTGACGACGCGCAGCACCTGCTCGTAGTATTCGTTGCGGCCCAGGGCGGTGCTGTAGGCGGAGAGAAAGGGCACATAGTAGTTACGGGAGAATTCTCTGCTGAACTTGTAGATGTTGACCGTCTTGTAATATTCCTCCGCATGGCGGTAGCTAAACTTTTCACTAGGGATAAACTGGCGGATGTTGTTGTCCTCGTCAAGCGTTACCACCGTGCCGTCCATCCAGCTCTCGAACTTCGCCACAAGCGCCAGGCTGGGGTGCGGATTGTCCAGCAGTTTGTCAATCACTGCGTCCTCGAAGATGAGGTCGCTCTCGAAGAGCAGCGTGTCATCGTCCTGCAGCTGTTCCTTGGTCAGATAGAGAGAATAGATGTTGTTGGTGGTGTCGTAGACGGGGTTCTCCACGAATTCCACGCGCGTCTTGATACTCAGCGTGGCAATGTACCTGCGCAGCTTTGCACCCTCATACCCCACCACAATGACGATGCGGGAAAGGCCGCGCGTTTCTGCCACGTGGTCCAGCTGGCGCAGCAGGCGCTCGATGAGCGTGACTCCGTTCACCCTCACCATGCACTTGGTGTTGCTCCTGGTAAGTTCACCGAGGCGCTTGCCCATGCCTGCGGCTAGAATGATTGCCTGCATGCTGCACGTGGGTGGGGAATGGCGTTTCTCAGCCCTCCTGAGTGGTGATGTAGACGTATGCGGCGGCCCAGCGGTTGGGGCCGCAGCGGGAGATGGTCTGCATGAGGGCGGCGCCGGGATTGGGAGCGGCTCCCATGGTTTCCAGGGTCTTGTTGAACTCCGGTGCAAAGTTGCAGGGGGCTCCGCAGGCAACGGCCACAACCAGGTCCTGGCCGAGCGGCAGGCCCACCACCAGCTCGTCGTCGCCGTTGGCGGGGAGCATCACATCCACGCCGGCGGGGGCGTGGGCGGCGGGTTCCGTGGCCTCCGCGGGCACCAGCAGGTGGGCGTTGCCCATGGAATCGAACTGCACCAGGTACACATCGCACTCCTCCGGGCTGAAAATCTTGAACTTCAGCATGGAGCCGGGGGTGAGCACGGTGTCCTGCGCGTGCATTTGCAGATCCAGCGCAAACTCGTACGGCAGGCCGAATTCCGTGGCCGGGCGGCCCTGGTAGGCCATGCGGTCCTTGTCTGCGGTGTGCAGCTGGCGCTGGGGAGCCGCGCCGGCAAACACGCGCTTGGTGGCCAGTGCGGGGCGCTTGCCGGGGTTAGACTTGGGCGCGGGGGTCTCCTGCTCCAGGCAGAGGGCGCAGCCGCCCACGTTGTAGGTGCGGCCGGGCTGCATGGGCTCCTCCAGAATCTTGCTGCCGCCCACGGAGATGCCGGTGGGCGACATGTTGTCGCGGATGATGAGAGCACCGTCCTTGCGGGTGATCATGCAGTGCTTCTCTGCCAGCTCCGTGTCTTCCGGAACGCTGATTTTGCAGAAGTCCGCGCGGCCTACCATCCAGATGGCGCCTTCCTCCAGGTCAAGGGTGATGAGCTGCTGGTGGCCGTTGGGCTTGGTGAGTTTCAGAATGTTCATGACTTGAGTTCGATACCTTTTTCTTGAGCCTGGATGCGCAGGGCGCGCAGGGCCTTGCCGCAGAATCCGGAGCCGGCTCCGGCGGCGTTCATGTAGTTGCGCAGCGCTTTGTTGCGCGCCTCTGCCGCATCCTGCAGGCGGGATACGGCCTGGGAGGGGCCAACGCCGCGCAGCTCCTTGGGCAGGTTGCCCGGGCCGCCTATCACGTCCAGGGAGAACTCGTCCTCATAGCGGCGGCAGAGCTCCACCAAATCCCAGTCGTAGCTGTGCATAAGGAGCTCGGAATTCTCCGCCAGCCAATCGTTCACATCGCTCTGCTTCTTGGGAATGGCCGGGCGCTGGGAGTACTCCTTCATGCAGCGGGCCTGGGCGTCCGGGCCGCCCATGGCCATCACCGGTATATCCCAAAGGGCCTTGGCTGCGGCAAGCAGCTTTGCATCATCCGGGGAGCCGGCGGGGGTGGAGCCGTCCATGGTAATCACCAGGCCCATGCCGTCGGACAGGGTGGCGGCATCCGCCCACTCCTTGCCTTCGGGGGTCATGGCTGCTTCCTCCTCGCCGCCGGGGTAGCAGTAGATGGTGTTGACAATCACGTTGCGGCGCTTGGCCTTGTGCATGGCGGTGCGGTAGTCCAGGGTGCCCTGCTTGAAGTCCTCGTTGCCGGCAAGGAAGATGACCTTCAGGATATCCTGGCGGTCGCGCATGTTCCACTCAAAGTTGTTGAGGGCGAAGTCGATCACCTCGCCGCAGGGTTCCACGGCGCCGTCGCACTGGATTTCCTTGAGCTTGGAGCGCATGGACTTCACATCCGTGGTGAAGGGGGTGAGCACGCGCGGCGCGCCGTTGTCCATGGCCTGGCCGTATACCACAATGCCCAGGTTCACGCGGGCCTTCTTGCCGTCCAGGCGGCAGCGGGTCATGGTGTTCACCAGCATGTTCAGGGAATCCGCCACCTCCACAAACAGCTCGTCCATGGACCCGGAGGCATCCAGGCAGAGCACCACCTGCACGTCGTCGTTCAGGCCCTTGCCGCCGCCATCGCCATGGCCGTGCCCCTTGCCGTTGCCCAGGCCGTTGCCCATGCCGCTGCCAAAGCCGGAGCCGTCGAATCCCATGCCGTCACCCTCTCCCAGGCCGTTGCCCACGCCGAAGGAGGGCACCTCCACGTCCACCTGTGCCATGACCACGGTGCTCACGGAGGTGGAGACAATGACGGAGGGGTTGATATCCGGGGAAGGGGCCGCCGCGCGGGAGGAGGCTTCCTCCTCGGAGGGGGGCTTGGGGATGTCCTCGCTGGCGGAGGGCGGCGTGTAGGTGATGAATTCCGCCTTCTCCGGGGGGGAGAAGAGGATGACGACGAAGTACATGATGATGCCGCCGAGGATGATGACGGTGAGCGCGGAGAGGAGGGAGGAGATGATCATCCTCTTGCGGCGCTCTGCCAGGAGCTTGCCTTTTCTGCGAACGTGAATGGCCATAGGTGGGAAGTGTGAAGGGGGTTACTTTTTGGATGCGCCGGAAACAATCTGCTCAATTTCCGGGTTCTTGATCTGCTGGGCGTAGTAGAGGGCGTCGTGCCCGGCACGGTCGCGGGCGGAGACGCGGGAGGGAGAGATTTTCTCCAGCACATGCTGCACCATGCCGGGCTTGCCGCTGAGCACGGCGTGCATGAGCGCGGTCTCTCCGGCGGAGTTGGTGTTGTCTACCTTGGCACCCTTTTCCAACAGGTAGTCGTAGATTTCCAAGTTGCCGCGGCGGGCGGCTTCAAAGAGGGGCAGGTTGCCTTGGGAATCCTCACGGTTCAGGGCGGTGGGCAGGTTTTCCACCACGCATTCCACCACTTCCTTCTGGGCGGTGCGGGCTGCCAGTTGCAGCAGGCCAATGCCGCCCATCTCCATGCGCTGGGCTGCGCTGCCCGCGCCTTTGACAAACGCTTTCACGGTATCTGCCTTGCAGCGCGTCATCAGGTGGCACATGGGGTGCATGCCGTTGACAAAGAGCGTGTTCGTGGGAATGCCGGCGGCCAGCAGGGCGGAAACGATTTCCGGGTTCTGCTTGCGCAGCGCCAGTTCCAGCAGCGGGGTGCCATCCGTCATCTGCACCTTGAGGCGCGGGTTGAAGGTGAGCATGGTGCGCACCAGCTCCGCGTTGCCGCTCTTGATGAAGGTGCCGATGGGCGGGTTGCCGCGCACCAGCTGGTTGGGGGAAAGGCCGCAGGCGAGCAGCCGCTCCACCTCCGCCGCATCCGCGTTGCCCACGGCGTCCTCCCACTGCTCGGAGAGGTGCTGGATAATCACGGAGCCTCCGCCGTCCCTCTCATGAACCAAGGCGGAGCGGCCCAGGCGGTCCAGGATGGAAAGGTCCGGCGCGGGGGATTCCTTGAGGATGAGGGAGACGATTTCATCGTTCCCGCAGTCTGCGGCGCGCATAATGAGGGTGCACCCCTCTTTGTCCTGCACGTTGATGCCCTCCCCGCCGGCCACGCGGCGCAGCAGCTCTTTCACCTTGGCGGTGGTGGAGGTCATGCGTGATTTCTCCTCGCGTATCTGCTTCTGGAGGTTGCGCTTGGTGTCGTTGTAGTCCTTTCTGGGGCGGGTGTCTTTTTCGCGTTCCAGGTCACTGAGGTTGTTTTGGAGGTTTTCCAGGGTATCGCTGTGGTTGAGCTTGCTGAGGATGAGCTTTTCATCCAAGCCCTGCGATGTCCCGGTTCCCAGGGTGAAAACCAGGGAAAGGAGTGCAAGAGAGAGGTGTCGCCTAAAAAGCATGCAAAGAGACTACCATACCGCGCGCGGGGGGTCAAACACATAATGCATGCCCGTGCAAGAAAAAATTGGGCTTGCGTTCCGCCGCCGGGCGGCGGGTCAGGGCCGGGTGTTCAGGTATTCTGCCACCCCGGTGGTGGGGAAGCGCAAATCGTTGTGCAGGAAAGAGCCCAGCTGCCGGCGTGCCCGTTGCTTGTCTCCAAAGAGTTGCGTATCGCTCATCCTCTGCTCCTGCGGCAGGTTCAGCTTGTTTTGCAGCACAAAGAGCAGGCAGCGCAGGGAAGGGGTGCGTGCGGAGGGTTCCTTGAAAAGCTGCAATCCCAGGTCCAGGGCTTCCCGTTCCCTGCCGCGGATGCGGCAGAGGTTGTAGAAAACCCAGCGGCGGTACATGGGCGGGGCTCCCAGTTCCAAGGCGCGGCTGTATGCCTCTGCCGCCTTGGCGAACTGCGGGCGGCGCGCCGTGTTTTCATACAGGGCGGCCAGTTCCAGGTAAATCAGCGGGTTTCGCGGGTTGCTTTCAGCCCCGTCCAGCAGGAAACGCTCCCCGCTTTCCAGATACGCCGCCGCCAGGGAGGTTTTGGCGGGTGGCTCCAAGTCTTTGCGGCTCAAGGTGTGGGCCACGGCGTTGCGCGCCATGTCGCGGGAGGCGCGCATCCAGTAGTTGGCGCGCTGCGGGGCCAGGGTGGTGATTTGCTGCCAGCGCTTCTGGGCGCGCGGCCAATCCTGCACCAGCCAGGCATCCGTGGCATCGGTGGTCAGCAGCTCTGCCGTGAGCGCGCGCAGCCCGCCCAGGGTGAGGAAGGAAAGCCGCTGGGTCAGGGCGTCTCCCCTCTCCGGGGGCGCGGGGGCGTGCGTGAGCCCGCCCGCCAGTTCCGCCGCCGCCACACGGGCGGACGGCAGGGTGAGCAGTGCCCCGCCGCCGCCCAGCAGGGCTGCGGCGGCAGCCCAGACGCCGCAGCGCCGCAGGGTTCTGGAGCCAGCTCTCGTCATGCCGGGTTCAGGCGGTGGCGGATATCCTCGCACAGCTTGCTCCACACGGGCACGTCTGCCCCGGCGGCTCGCGCGCGCTCCAGGGGGATTCCCCAAATGGCGTCATATTCCACGGTGCGCTTGCGCAGGAAGTCCACGGCGCTGCTGGGGATGAAGTCTCCCATGGTTTCCGTGCGTTTCATTTGGTTTTCCACCAGGGAGGCGGGCAGGGGGAAGCCGCGCAGTCTGGCGGCGGTGCACACTTCCTCCATGATGGCGCGGGCGCGCTCCACCTCCTGCGGCATGGTGAAAAGCTGCGGCACGGAGATGCCGCCGTGCACCAGGCAAAGCCCGTTGAACGGGATGTTCCAGATGAGCTTGTGCCACTGGATGTATTCCAAATCGCGGTACGCGGTGGTGCGCAGGCCCGCCTCGCGGAACATTTCCGCGTATGCGCACGCCTGCTCGTAGCCGGCATCCGTGCCGCGGTACGGGGCAAACTGGATATCCCCGCCCTCCAGGTGGCGCGTGGTGCCCGGCGTATCCATCATGCAGCACACAAAGCACAGCCCCACAAACACATCTTCCGCAGGCAGGTACTTGCTCAGCTCCTCCGCGTTCCCCATGCCGTTCTGCAGGCTGATGACCTGCGTGCCTTCCTTGAGCAGGTGGGGCATGGAGCCCGCCAGCTGATCGTTGAAAAAGGTTTTCCAGCACACCACCACCAGGTCCACCGGGCCGCATTCCGCCGCCGTGCGGTATACTTTCGCGTGCGGCAGGTAGATGTCGCCGTCCACGCTTTCCACGTTCAACCCTTGTTCGCGGATGGCGTTGTAGGCGGAGCGGACGATGAAGGAGACATCATGCCCGGCTTCCGCCAGTTTGGCACCGTAGAACAAGCCCAGCGCCCCGGCTCCCAGAATGGCGGTTTTCATGCGCACCAGCCTACCACGAACGCTCACCGCTGGCAACAAAAAACGGGCTGCGCGCACTTTAGGCTTGCCAGCGGCGGCTCAGGAGGTTACAATCCCCACGGATTATCACTAACCAACCGGGCGGCTTCAACCGCCCTACAAATCACCAGTAACAATGGGTCAACAACATCGCAAGGAAACCAAGCGCCGCCGCCGCGCGGCTTACATTAAGCGCCAGAAGGAAATCGCCAAGAACAGCAAGAGCCTTGCCCCCGTGCAGCTCGCGCGCAAGGTGGTGAAGGACGCCCCCGCAGGGGAGGCCCCTGTTGAGGAGCCCAAGAAGGCCCCTGCCAAGAAGGCTCCCGCCAAGAAGACCACTGCCGCCAAGGAAACCGCCGCCAAGAAGGCTCCCGCCAAGAAGCCGGCTGCCAAGAAGGCTCCTGCCAAAAAGGCTGCGGAAAAGACTGAGGCGGAGGCCTGATAGGGCCCTTTCCCCAAGATACGTTTTACACGGCGCGCCCTGAGCGGGGCGCGCTGTTTTTTACGCGTGCTGCCGTATTTATTCACTTGCCAAAGCGTTCCCTAATTGTTACCATACCCGCGTATGCAAGTTGTGTGTTCAAAATGCGGCCGCTCCTTCCACACCAACCAGGAGGAAATGACTGTCTGCCCGGAATGCCTGAAGGCAGAGTTCTCATCCGCCCCCAAGTTGAGTTCAGACGAGCTGGCCTCCCTGTGGGGTGAGTACAAGTCTGCCCATGCGCGCCAGGTTGCCCGCGCTGAGCGTATGAATGAGGGCTACCTCTCCGGTGAGGCGTTCAGCATGGCCGGCAAGATCCGCTTCGCCATCGGCATCCTGCTTTTCATCGTCTGCCTTTTCATTTTCCTGGTCAGTGATACCAGCCCCACCTCCTCCCCCATTGCCCAGCTGGATGCGGATGAACAGCGCGTGTTCTCCGTTGTCTTCTGTTGGGTGGCGGCCGGTTTCGTTTTCTTCTCCACGCGCCGCCGGCCCAAGGTTGTCTACCCCGTGGTGGCCCTTTTCCTGATTGCCGGCTGGTACATGCCCACCGTCTGGTCCATGGTTTCCAACATGCTGAAGCCCGCCGCCGTGGTGGCGGTTGCAGAAAAGACCAAGCCGGAAGACACCGTGACCGCGCCCACGGAAAACCGCCGCGTGCTCACGGATGATGATTTGGCCGTCTACATCCAGCATGCCAAGAAGGCGCGCCACCTCACCCACTATGGCGTGTATGTGGATGTGCAGCAGCCCGCCGCCCGCGGTATCATCAGGGATGCCCTGAACCGCCTGCTTCACGCGGAGTTCACCACGCCCTACACCCGCTCGAACGGTGCCTTGTTCCTGGTGGCCAACATACGCGACGACCGGCGGGACATTTCGGATCTCCTCTCCCGCCTGGGGCGCGTGACCTATGCCGATGTGAAAACCGGTGTGTACGAGGTGCTGTATGATGCAGACAAGGCGAACATGGTGTCCAAGTACTCGCCGGAAGTGCTGAGCGACCCGCAGAACGCCTCATTCGTGACCGCGAACCTCAGCGAGCTGCACTGTCTGGAGCCCATGCGCGTGCGCATGGCGGCCCGCACCCTCAAGGGGGCGAACGTGGCCTATTCCCGCGGGGATATCAGGGAGGCCCTGGTGGCTGCGCTCTCCGAGCCTTGGGAGGGTGACCAGGAAACCTACCAGGCCTTGGTGGAAACCGCCGTTACCTACGCGGACCGCGCTTCCGCGACTGCGGGCGATTCAACCCGGACGGCCATTGTCAACCATTGCTGGCAGTATTTCCAGAAACGCTTCAAGCAGCACAGGGAGGCTTCTGCCACCATCATCAATTTCCTTATTGAGGAACGCCCGCAGGACATGGTGGAAGCCATCGTGGAGTACTGGGCCAAGGACCCGGTGGAGTGGAAAGCCACGCTGGATGTGCTGGATGCCCGCTCCCATGATGCCGTGCAGGCCCGCCTGCTGGCCCTTCTGCAGAGCACAAACTCCCTTGGAACCATCAATTCCATCATGCGCTACCTGCAGAGCCAGGGTACCCGCGAAGCCATCCCCGTGGTGGAGAAATTCCAGTCCCACTCGGACTCCATGATCCGCTACGCCGCCAGAACAACCCTTGATGCGCTCAAGAAGCGCTCCTGACCGTGAAATCGCCCCTTGCCAAACTCCTGGTGGGTACAGGCATCAGCTTTGCGCTGGGCATGGCCCTGTGCCCCGTGCTGCTGCGCCAGCAGGCCCCCAGTGCCTCCCCCGTCGCCCAAAACGGGGCAGAGCCCGGCACCCCCGGAACCACCCCGCAGCAGAAGCCGGGGAGCCGCGTGGCCGTGGATGACAGCCTGTGGGACGATGATAACGAGGAGAGCGATACGGATGCGGACAACGATGCCTGGCTGAGCGAGGAGACCCGCTCCCTGCTGGCATCGGATGAAGACGACGGCACTCCCGCCGGGCCGCGCAAGGGGAAGGACGGTGTGGATTTGCCCGCCCCGGCAGAGCTCACCGCACAGGAGGCGGACTCCTACAATGAGGACGATGTGCCCGCAGACCCGCAGCAGGACGCCGTGCCCAAGCCCCGCATGGCCGCACAGATGACCTCTGCCATGAGCGCCGCGCGCCAGCTGCAGACCGTCTTCTCCAAGGCGGAAGAGCAGGGGTATGTGGCAGATGACCTCAAGCCGGCGGACTGGAAACAGGCGGATGCCCTTTACCGCGCCCTGGCGGAACGCATGGATGCCAAGCTGGGCGCCGCAGATGAGAAAACGGTGCTCGCTTTCCTGGCCGCACCGGAGAACAGGCTGGACCTGGCGCGCCTCACCCTGCTGCGCAAGGCCGGCGGGGATGCCGTGCAGAAGGTGGCCTCCACCCATCTGGGCGCGGAGATGATGGCCAAGCTCGGCAACGACCTCAACTGGATGGCCGGGCTGCTCTACGCCGGCCCCACGGAGAACCTGGGCACCGCCCTGGAGTATCTGGCCGCCATCTACGCCGCAGAGGATTTCCGCCTCAAGGAGCCCGTCACACGCCGCATTGCCACCACCACCGCCCTGGAGTTCGCTCGCGAGGGCTGGGACAAGGAGGACATGCTCGCCCGCTTCAAGTTCTACAACGATGCCTGGCACGCGGACAAGCTCAACGCCATTTTCGATGAGCTCGCCTATTGGGAAACCCGCCTGGTCACCGGCTGCAGCGAGCCCGGCCGGAAGGTGGGCCAGTGGGGAGACCCGCGCAACCTTGCCTGGCTGTGCGACAACGTGCGCCTGCCCGTGGAGCGCTACCTGGGCTGTGAATCCCACCTCTGCTACCGCCTGCGCAACGTGGCGGGAGACTCCGTCTTCTCCTCGGAGTACCTCGCCCCCATCCTGGACTACACGCAAAACATCACCGCCTGGGCGTATCGTGAAATTGGCGGCGTGTGCGGCGCGCTCTCCCACTATGCCGCCTACAGCGCATTGGCCGCCGGTATCCCCGCCATGACCCTGGGCGAGCCCGGCCACTGCTCCTACACCATCCGCGTGGGAAACGAGTGGAAGCTCGGCAACTCCATCTACTGGCAGCACTCCCTCCAGAAGAAATTCTGGGGTGAATCCGGCTGGGATTTCCTCATCCTCATGCAGGACCTCTACCAGGACCGCTTTGCCACCCAGGTGTCGGACGAGCTCACCGCCCTGGCGGATTTCCTGGCGGCGCGCAAGAAGAAGGCCTCCGCCTTCCGCACCTATGATGCCGCCCTGGCCGTGCAGCCCCTCAACTGGAACGCCATCACCCGCTACCGCGGATACCTCAAGCTCAAGGCCGCCAAGAACGTGGAGCGCTGGAGCGCGCTCCACCAGCATGTCTCGGATGGCCTTGGCGCCAAGCATTTCCACGCCGCCGCCACCATGCTCTGCCGTTTCGTCTACCCGGACCTCCTCCCCCTGCAGAAGGATGCGGAGGCCCTCACGGACCTCTTCGCCGGGCTTTGCTCCCAATTCGACGGCTGGGGCAGCAACCGCTGGGAGGTTTCCCCCCTGCTGGATGCCCAGGCCGCCGCTTTCAAGGACAAGGACGCCCGCAAGAAATACGTGTCCAAGGTGCTCGGCATCCTCATGAAGAAGAAGGACTACGCCGGCGCCGTGCTCACCTGGGGGCTCAACTACATGGCCAAGATGGACGACAGCGACCCCGATGCCAAGGAGGAGTACACGGACATGCTGCTCAAATCCATGCAGCGCACCTCCGGCTCCAAGAAGGAGCAGGATGAAACCTGGGCCACCCTGGGAGAGGCCATCTACGCCGCCGCGGAGAACGATGAGGCGCGCGTTTTCCAGGCCATCGGCAAGCTCGCCCAGCGCAAGTGCCGCAACAAGTTCCCCCGCCACCGCGCCAAGCTCCGCGGATTCCCCGGCAAGGTCGTCTCTATGGATGGCGTCATCCGCACCGCCACCACCATCGATCCCGGGCAGATGAAGGAATGCTGCCTGCACTGGGCTGTGCTGCAGCGCACCGGCGGCAAGATTCCCGGCAAGTTCGAGGGCAACGCCGGCCTCACCGTTTCCCTGCCGTACAGGAGCACCATCAACGGCATCGTCTGCGTTTGCGCCAAGCCCATTGAAAAGGAGAAGAAGGACCGCCCGTTCTACATCGAGCTTTCCAATGACGGCCAGAACTGGGAACGCACCGGTGAAAAGGGTGTGATAGAGGGCACCAACATCCGCTTCGATATGCGCCATGAAAAGCCTTCCGCCAAGTATGTGCGCATGCTCAGGGAAGGGGACAAGTACGAGCCCACCATCTCCGGCTTCTACGTTTTCGGCAAAAAGGACCGCGCGTAACCATGAAAAACTTTCTCTCAACCGTTGCCGCAGCCTTGCTGCTCGCCACCCTCCAGCCCGCTTGCGGTGCAGAGGCCCGTACCCTGCCGGAAGCACTGAACAAGGCCGGCAAAAATCCCGTCGTTGTATTCATCTACGGTGCCAACTACGACAAGCTCAGCCAGAAGAAGTACGATGAGTTTGTGGGCCAGCGCAAAATCAACCCGGCGCTCCACCGCTGCGTCTTCCTTGCCATGCCCGTCTACCAGCTCCCGGATGAAAAGCAGCAGGAGGAGATGAAACGCATGATGGGTGACAAGAAGCTCCCCTCCGGCATCTGGAGCTATCCCTGTCTCGCCGTCCTGGATTCGGAAAACAACCTGCGCGGCATTGTGCAGAAACCGGAGGAGATGGAAACCCCGGAGACCGCCTCCGCTGCCCTCAAGCGCATTCTGGATGACTTCCGGGACCAGCAGAAGCTCCTGGCCAAGGCAGACCGCGCACGCGGCGCACGCAAGGCCCAGCTCCTCTTCCGCGCCGCGGAAATCAACCTCGCCCTCCCGGAGTCTGACACCAAGGACGCCAAGGACAACAAGAAAGACAAGGTGGGCTTTGCCAACCGCGTCAAATTCGATCCCCTGGCCGTGGTGGAGAAAATCCAGACCATGGATTTTGAAACCGCCAACGCCTATATCCGCAGTGAGATGGTGCACAGCTGCTATTCCCGCCAGCAGCGCCAGATGATGCTCGCCGCCCTGGCCGGCCACCTCCGCCGCGCAGGGGCCTCCAAATCACGCCTGCGCGCCCTTTACACGGAGATGCGCAACATTGACCCCGCTTCCCTCTACGGGGCCTACGCAGAGGGTGCCATTGCCCTCTGGGCCACGGAAACTCCTGCTGTGGACGATTCATCCCTCGCTTCCAACACCCCCTCGGAGATTGACCGCACGGAGGACAATATCAACACCTCCGCCGCCTACGATCCCACGCGCCCGCCTAAGCCCGCAGACGGCGGCAAGTCCAACACTGTGGTGCGCCGCACCGCACTGGGTGACACCGTGATGCCCACCTTCGACGATTCCGACCCCACCGTGGACACCACGCCCACGCCTACCTCCGCTGAGGAACCGGAACCTTCCGCCGACACCGATTTCACCGACGGCGAGGACGCGGAGATATGAAGCGCGGCATGGGAGGACGGAGAATCAATAGAGGAGGAGCCGTCGTGCTTGTCACGGCAACGCTCCCGCACCCCATGAGGCGGTAGAAGGCGCCTTTCTCCCGCTTTTGAAGCGCTGGGACACAGCGTCCCCTGTGTGTTGTTCTCTCCGTCCTGCAAGACGGCGTATTGATGCAATCCGGCGTATTTCAGGCGTTTGGTGTATGTGTTTGCGTGTCGCTCGTTTGTGGATTTCCGCATTTGCGATGCTAGGAAGCACCCTATGGAAGAAGAAAGGAGAAGCCGGAGCCGTGAAGCGCAGGACGGAGGACTATGAGGCACTGCTGGAGCATACGGGGCTGAGCCTGATGGAGTGCGTGTGCCTGGGCAAGAGCCTGAGCGAGCAGCGGCGGAGCCTGAAATTGCCGCCGCAGCTCTCTGTGGTGCGGGATGCCACGCTGTATGCGGAAGCATTGCTCAACAGAAGGAGCACGCGCGCATCCATCAGCTTTCGTGAGGCGGTGCGCCTGCATATCCAGCGCAAGCGGGAGCGGCGCGCGCGCACGCAGGATGAGTGCCGCAGCATGCTGCTGCGCATGATACGCGAGGTGCCCGGCCTGGGAAGGGCCAAGGTGCACGGCATCCACACGCGCAAATGCCGTGCGGTTATCGAGCAGGTTTTTGCCACCCCGGCCATGCGGGTGAAGGCGCGCCGCATCTTGCACAACTTCTTTGAAACCGCGCGCCGCAACGGCTGGTGCGATTCCAACCCCGTGACCGCACTGCATTTCTCCACGGTTGCAGAGCGCACCATATCCGCGCTCTCGCTCATCCAGGTGGCGCGTATGCTGCGCGCCCTTCGCAAGCCGGAGCACGCCGCCTGCATACCCGCGGTGGCACTTATGCTCTGGGGCGGGGTGCGCCCGTACGAGGTGGCGCGCCTGCACTGGGCGGATGTGGATTTGGCGGAGCGGGTCGTCTATGTCAATCCGCAGCATTCCAAAACCGGCGGTGCGCGGCAGGTGAGCCTGCGCGTTCCCCTGCTGCAGATACTGCGCAGCGCGGGCAGGGAGGCAAGCCCGGGCAGCCCGGTGGTGCCGCCCAACTGGACCCGCCGCTGGAAAGCCCTGCGCCTGGCGGCGGGCTTTGCCCAATGGCGGCCGGACACCCTGCGCCACACCTTCGCCAGCTACCATTTCAAGCGCTATGGTGACCCCACCGTCCTGCAGTGGGAAATGGGCCATGCCGGGCAGGAGCTTCTGCGCACGCGCTACCTGAACATGCGCGGCATCACCGCGCAGGACGCCCGCAAATTCTGGTCCGCCGCCATCTGGAGAGAGCGCGCGGAGTAGGCGGCGCAGGGTACATTACGGCGTTTTGGCGTACCTGGTGGCGCGGGCCTTGCCGATGCGCTGGATTTCCCCCTCGCGCACCATCCTGCCCAGCACGGCTTCCACGGTGGTGGGGCTGATATCCGGCAGCAGGTCGCACAGTTCCCGCTTGGAAACGGGAATCAGGCTGTCCAGCACGGCGGCCTCAATGCGTGCGGTCTTGTTGACCTTGCCCGTACGGGTGACGGCAAAGCGCTTGTCGAGCTCCTTGTAGCAGAGAAAGAGCGTGGAGAGGAATTCCTCCATAAAGGGGAAGTAGTTCTGCGTGTTGTCGTGCCAACCTTGGGAAGACAGGTTGAGCGTGCGGTAGTACGCGCCCTTGCGGTTGTTGATTTGCTCTTCCAGGGAGATGTAGCGCCCCACGTCAAATCCGGCGCGGTACAAGAGAAGCAGGGTAAGCAGGCGGGAGATGCGCCCGTTGCCGTCTGCAAACGGGTGGATGCACAGGAAATCCAGCACCAGGCAGGGGATGAGAAGCAGCATGTTTTCCCCCACGCACGCGGCGGCTTCCCGGTACGCCAAGAGCATCTGCTCCATGTCGCGCGGGGTGTCTGCCGCAGTGCTTGGGGTGAAGCGGACGCGGCGGGCGCCGGAAGCGTCCAGCTCCACAATCAGGTTGTCTTCCCGCTTGTAGCGGCCGGCGGCGCTGCCGCCGGTGAGGCTCAGCATCATGGCGTGCAGGCGCTGGATGGTTTGCCCGTTCACCTGCAGGGCGGCGTGTTCCCGGTGGATGAGCGCCAGGGCATCACGGTAGCCCGCTATCTCCTCCTCTGCGTGGTTGAGCGGGGCGCAGCCGTGCGTGACGATGGCGCGTATGCGGTCGTCCGTGGTGATGATACCCTCCAGGGCGTTGGAGCTTTTCACGGATTGCACGCGCGCGATTTTCTCCAGCTCGCCGTACAGGGCGGCGTACTTCTCAAATCTCGCAAGCGACATGGATTTGAGCGCCTGCACCCCTTGCGCCAGCTGCACCACCGCTGCGGGGATGCTTCCGTTCCAGAGAAAGGAATAATCAAAGGTCTTGGGCATATCTGCATATAAAATAGCCAAAAATATGCAGATAGTCAAGCGGCATCTGCATATAAATTGCCTAAAAATGTGCAGATGCCTGCATTTTGCGGCGCTTTCAGGGGGATTTATTCCGCAGCCCGGGAGTCGATGCGGACGGGGACCTCTTCAATGGAGAGACCGGCGGCGGAGAGGCGGTCGAGCACCTCGATGAAGCGGCCCATAGATGCGCCGGAAGCGGCGGAAACCTGGATTTGGGCGTTCGGGTTCTGCTGCACGAGCTCCTTCACGGCGTCCTCCAGTCGTGCGGCGGGAATGAGCTTGCCGTTGAAGGCCAGCGAGCCGTCGTCCGCCACTTCCAGCAGGATGGCATCCGCGCTGCCGAGCGAGCCGGAGATGCTGTGGGTTTGCGGCAGGTTGAGGGGCAGCACGTTCACCTGGTGCTTGATTTCCGTGTGGACGATGAAGAAGATGAGCAGGATGGTGAGGATATCCAGCATGGGGACAATGGGGATGCCCTGGGAGTGCGCCTTGCGGGTGTAGATGGTCATGGCGGCGGGTCAGTTTTGGTTGCGGCGCGCGAGGCAGTCGGTAAAGGCGCCGTTGATGCGGGCGGCGCGGTGTTCCAGGCGGCGCTCGAACCCGGTGAGGGCGATGACGCCCGGCACGGCGATGGCTAGGCCGAAGATGGTGGTGTAGAGGGCCTTGGAGATGCCGAGGGCGATACCCTCCTGGGCCTCCGGGGTGCCGAAGACGCCGAAGATATCCACCAGGCCCCAGGCGGTGCCGAGGATGCCGAGCATGGGGGCCACGCTGGTGACCACGCTGATGGCGGCAAGCCCCGCGCGCCCGGAATCAATGACGAGGCGCAGGCGGCTCTCCACCTGGGCGGAGAGGGCGGCGGAATCCTGCTGCGGGGCGGTGAGGGCGAGCGCGGCCACGGAATCCAGCGCGTTGCCGCGGGCGCTGCAGCGCTGCACGCATTCCTCCGGCGGCAGGCTTTGCATGTCTGCCAGCGTGCGCTTCCACCCGCGGCCGGCAAAGAGCCAGTGGTAGATGACGGCGGCAACGAGGATGACGGAGCAGGCGAGCAGCGGGTAGCCGAAGGGTTGGCAGGCCTGGAAGAATTGGTGGATGGTTTCTGGCATGGTGGTGATGGTGGTTTGGGGTTAATCGAAGTTGAAGTCGAAGATGAGTTCCAGCTTGTCGCCGGGGAAGGATTTTTGCACGGCGGCGGGCATGGGCGGGAGGGAGGCGTTGCGGATGGCGGCAAAGGTGAAGGACTGCTGGCTCACGCTGGCGCCGCGGCGGCGGATGAGGTCCATGCTGTCGATACTGCCGTTCCTGCGCAGGCGGAGGCTGACGGAGACGGTTCCGGGGATGATATCGCCGCAGTGCTCGTCACACTCCCGGTACCAGAAGTAGGCGATGCGGCGGTAGATTTCCGCCTCGTACTGGCCGCGGGGGGTGGCCTCCACATTGAGCGCGGCGTTGCGGCCGATGATGAAGCGGCCGGAGCTGCGGGTGCGGGTTTCACTGGTGCGGAACCCCTCCGGCTGCATGTGGTCTGCAAGCGAGGGATCGTAGTACACGGCGGGGGCGGAGCGGCGGGGCTGCTGCGGCACCAGCTCCGGGCTGTCCCCCGCGGCTTCCGGCATGCCGGTGCGCGCGGCGTGCTGCTCCAGCGGGCTGAGGCTCGGCATGTCCGCCGGGTTGAGGTGCAGGGCGTCCGCATCCTCCTGTTCGTCCACGGGGTTGACGGTGAGGGCACCGCGCTGCACAAGCTCCATGAAGTCCACCCCGGGTTCCTTCTGCGGCGTCTGGGTGGGTTCCGGCACGCCGGGTGCGGGCGGCGGGGTTTCCTCTGCGGCCAGGGATTCTGAGGGGTCTGTTTCCGGCGCGGGCTGGGATGGCGCTTCCGCCCGCTTGCCCTCGTGCTTCAGGTCGCCGTCCTGTCTCGTTTCATCGAAAGTTACCATTTCATCCTGCTCACGGCCTGTCATGGCCGGGGCATAGGCATCGGAGATTTTGTCTGTGGAATCGGGGTCGCTGGCGGCGCGGGCATCGCGGCTGCCTTCGAAATCCGGGCGTTCGGGGGCTTGCTGGGGGATATCCGGGTTGGTCTTGACCACGGGGCGGTCCTGCTCCCGGGGTGTGGTCTGCGGGGCGGTTTGCTCCTGCTTGCGGATAACCTTCACCATGCGCGCGGCGCGGGTTGCACGCGGAGTTTGGCGGTGCTGCTGGCGCGGTATCTGCAGCACGGCCCAGCCCAGAATAACATGCACCAGCAGGGAAAGCAGCACGCAGAGCGCTGCGGCGGGAATGCGCCCTGGGCTCTGCGTGGTCATGGCCGGGGTGGTGGTGGTATCACGCCTTGTACACGCGCGGCACGCGCGCGCTGACGCTGGTGATAACGTTGCTGGGGATGGTCTTGGCACGCGCGGTGAGCTCCTCCCACGGCACGTTCGGACCCAGGATTTCCGCCACGTCGCCGGGCTGCACGCCCTTGATGTGGGAGACATCCACCATAATCTGGTCCATGGTCACGCGGCCGAGCACGGGGCAGTAGGAGCCGTTGAGATAGACGCGTGCACCCGTGTTGGAGAGGTAGTGCAGGTAGCCGTCCCCGAAACCGATGCCGATGGTGGCCACCTTGGTGGCGCCGGAGGTGATGTAGGTGTGGTTGTAGGAGATGCCGTGCTGGGCGGGCAGGGTGCGCAGCAGGGTGACGCGGCTGAAGAGGGTGAGCGTGTGGCGCAGCTCCCGGTTGTAGGGGGAGGGCATGGGGGAATAGCCGTAGAGAATGCGGCCCAGGCGCACCATGTTGGTGCTGGGCGCGGAGTAGTTGAACACGGCGGAGCTGCTGCACAGGTGGCGGTACGGCAGCTGCATCTTGGCGGAGAGCTCCGCCGCCGCGGCTTCGTAGCTCGCTATCTGGCGGTGCGTGAACGAGATGTCGTCCGCAGCTGCGGAAAGGTGGGAGAAGATGCCTTCTATATGCAGGTTTTCCAGCGGGGCCAGGCGGTCTGCCAGGGCGGGGATGTCATGCGGCAGGAGCCCTGCGCGGCCCATGCCGGTGTCCACGTTGATATGCAGGTGCACCTTTTTGCCGAAAAGCTTGCCGAGGGAGTTGAAGTGCTCCGCCTCCTCCATGCTGGAGAGGGCGGCGCGCCAGCCGTTCTGCACCACGGCTTCCCGCTCCGCAGGGAAACAGGGCCCCAGGATGAACGGGGCGGTCTTGCAGCCCAGCGCGTGGATGCGTGCCGCCTCCGCCGGCGTTGCCACACCGAAAAATTCAATGTCCTCGTTGTCCAGCGCCTTGGCCACGCCTTCCAGGCCGTGGCCGTACGCTTCCGCCTTCACGATAGCCATTTGGCGGTGCTCCGGCAGCACGCGGCGCACCACGGAAAGGTTGTGGCGCATGGCATCCGTGTCGATTTCCGCCCAGGCGCGGTAGAGTGAGGTGTCCTGCATGGCGCGTATTCTAATGACCCCCGCACCTAATTGCAAGGCTTTATTGGTACTTGCGCGCGAGGCGCCTCCGGATTGAGGCTCCTGAAAAAACATGCGCGTGCAGCGTTTTGGGCTTGACGCTCCGGTCTGGGATGCTAGACTGAACGTGTGTTATGGGCAGGTTCCCGAAAGCGGGGCTGCGCTGCACCTCCGCGCCGCGTGGCGCGGGCCCTTGCAGCCTTTGCTCCAACCATTCAACAAAATTGCAAACAAAAATGAAACTAAGAGACATTCCAAACTACGAGCAGTGGAACGGCTTCGAGGGTCGTATCTGGAAGGAGGAGGTCAATGTGCGCGACTTCATCCAGAACAACTACAAGAGCTACGACGGCGACGAATCCTTCCTGGCCGGTCCCACAGAGGCGACCGACAAGCTGTGGGGCGCGCTGCAAAAACTGCAGAAGGAGGAGCGCGCCAAGGGCGGCGTGCTGGATTGCGAGACCGAGGTGGTGAGCACGCTCACATCCTATGGCCCCGGCTACATCGACGAATCCATGAAGGATTTGGAGAAGATAGTGGGCATTCAGACGGACAAGCCGCTGAAGCGCGCCTTCATGCCGTTCGGCGGCATCAAGATGGCCGTGCAGGCTGCGGAAAACTACGGCTACACGGTGAATCCGGAGCTCAAGCGCATCTTCACGGAGTACACCACCACGCACAATGACGCCGTGTTTTCCGCCTACACGCCGGAAATGCGCCTGGCGCGCAAGACGCACATCGTCACCGGTCTGCCGGACACCTACGGCCGCGGCCGAATCGTGGGCGACTACCGCCGCGTGGCCCTCTACGGCATCGACTACCTCATTGAGGCCAAGAAGGATGATTTGGAGAACTGCGGCTGCGGCAACATGTATGATGAAGTCATCCGCCAGCGCCAGGAAATCTCCATGCAGATCAAGGCACTCAACGAGATGAAGCAGATGGCCCAAATCTACGGGTACGACATCTCCCAGCCCGCCAAGAACGCGCACGAGGCCTGCCAGTGGCTCTACTTTGGCTACCTGGCCGCTGTGAAGACGCAGAACGGCGCCGCCATGAGCGTGGGCCGCATCTCCACCTTCCTGGACATCTATTTCACGCGCGACCTGGAGGCCGGCGTGCTCACGGAAGAGGAGGCGCAGGAAATCATCGACCACATGGTGCTCAAGTTCCGCATGGTCAAGTTCGCCCGCATTCCCTCATACAACGAGCTCTTCTCCGGCGACCCCACCTGGGCAACCCTGGAAGTGGCAGGCACCGGGCTGGACGGACGCAGCATGGTCACCAAGACGGATTTCCGCTTCCTGCACACCCTGGAGAACATGGGGCCCTCCCCGGAGCCCAACCTTACCGTGCTCTACTCCTCCAGGCTCAACGACAACTTCAAGCGCTACGCCGCCAAGGTGTCCGTGGCCACCAGCTCCATCCAGTACGAGAACGACGACGTGATGAAGCCCGTGTGGGGAGACGACTACTCCATCTGCTGCTGCGTGTCCGCCACGCAGACCGGCAAGGAGATCCAGTTCTTCGGCGCGCGCGCCAACCTGGGCAAGGCCCTGCTGTACGCCTTCAACGGCGGGTTTGATGAGAAGCACCGCCTGCAGTGCGGGCCCAAGACGGAGCCCATCACCAGCGAGTACGCGGACTTTGACGAGGTGATGGAGAAGTACGACTTCTGGCTGGATTGGATTGCAGACATCTATGTGAATGTACTCAACCTCATCCACTACATGCACGACCGCTACTACTACGAGGCCGCCGAGATGGCGCTCATCGACACCGACGTGCGCCGCACCTTCGCCACCGGCATCGCCGGATTCTCCCACGTCATCGATTCCCTCAGCGCCATCAAGTACGCCAAGGTGAAGATCCTGCGCGATGCGGACGGTATCACCACCGGGTTCGAGGTGGAAGGGGACTTCCCGAAGTACGGCAACGACGACGACCGCGCGGACGAAATCGGCGTGTGGCTGCTCAAGACCTTCGTGGAGAAGGTGCGCCGCCGCCACACCTACCGCAACAGCACCGCCACCACCTCCATCCTCACCATCACCTCCAACGTGGTGTACGGCGAGGCCACCGGCGCCATGCCGAACGGACGCCCCGCCTGGACCCCGTTCTCTCCCGGTGCCTCCCCCTCCTACGGCGCGGAGCAGAACGGCCTGCTGGCCTCCCTCAACAGCGTGGCCAAGATTCCCTACCACTGGTCGCTCGACGGCATCTCCAACACCCAGACCATCAACCCGGATGCTCTGGGCCACACGGATGATGAGCGCGTGACCAACCTGGTGCAGGTGATGGACGGCTATTTCGACCAGGGCGCACACCACCTGAACGTGAACGTGTTCGGTGTGGACAAGCTCCTGGATGCCCAGGCCCACCCGGAGAAGGAGGAGTACGCCAACTTCACCATCCGCGTTTCCGGATACGCCGTGAAGTTTATCGACCTCACCAAGAAGCAGCAGGACGACGTGATTTCACGCACCTGCCACAAGAGCATGTAACCCCAACCCGCGGGCGCAGGCGTGGATTTTCCGCACCTGCGCCCGCATTGTCTCACCTCCCCATGCCGGATATCAAGGGCCGCATCAGCAAATTGGAAACCTTCGGGCTCGTGGATGGCCCGGGCGTGCGCTTTGTCGCCTTCACCCAGGGCTGCCGCATGCGCTGCCAGTTCTGCCACAACCCGGAAACCTGGAAGATTGGCGGGGAAGGTGAGGAGTGGTCCGCCCAAGACCTCTTCAACCGCGCCTACCGCTACCGCAACTACTGGGGCAAGACCGGCGGCACCACCGTGAGCGGCGGCGAGCCCCTGGTGCAGGTGGAGTTCGTGGCAGAGCTCTTCCGCCTTGCCAAGGAGAAGGGGGTGCACACCACGCTGGACACCGCCGGAAACCCATTCACCACTGAGGAACCCTTCTACTCCGCCTTCTGCAGGCTCATGGAGCATACGGACCTGGTGATGCTCGATCTCAAGCACACGGATCCGCAGGCCCACCGCAAGCTCACCGGGCGGGACAACGCCAACATTCTGGAGATGGCGCGCTGGCTTTCCGACCACGGCAAGCCCATGTGGATACGCCGCGTGCTCGTGCCCGGCATCTCAGACGACCCGGCGGAGCTCAAGCGCTGCCGTGAATTCATTGATTCCCTGGCCACCGTGGAGCGCGTGGAGATTCTGCCCTACCACACCCTCGCCACCGCCAAGTGGGAGCAGCTCGGCATCCCCTACCCGCTGGAGGGCGTGCCCACCCCCACCGCAGAACAGGTGAAACAGGCGGAGGAAATCCTGTGCAAAGCGTAGCCCCTCCCGGCGCATCTTGGCGGTGCAGAAATGTGCAGCCGGATAGCGGAGCCACCCCGCCGTTCGTCACGCTGTGGCGCGACGAGGCGGGGTGGATGGCGTCTCCCTTGAAAAACAAGAATCCATTTATTGGGCCACATGTGGGCGTTCCGCACGCTGCGCGTTTTTGCATTGACATCTGCGGGGGAAGGGGTACACTTGCGAAAAGCGAAAAGCACGTTATACCATGAAAGTATCGTTTTTCTGTGCAACAACCTTGATGGGGATATGCCTGAGCTCCTGCGTGCGCATCACGCCGGGGGTGCCGGACATGCCGTATGATGCCGCGCGCTACGCCCACCGCGATACGCCCGCCGTGCAGCCGACACCGACTCCCGCGCCTGCTGCGGCCCCGGCCAAGCCTGCCGCTGCGGCTCCCGCACCCGCGCCGGCTGTGAAGACTCCCGCCACGCCGAAGCCCGCGCCCGCGCCAGCCCCGGCGGCAGACCCCAAGAAACCGCTTGACCTGACGAAGCCGATTGCCCCGGCACCCAAGCCCGCGCCGAAGCCCACGCCCGCCCCGGAACCGGAGACGGCTCCCGCGCCTGCACCCGCGCCCGCCCCGGCACCCGCGCCGGAGCCCAAGCGCCCCTCCAGCGGCATCACGACGTCGGATAGCGGTGTGGCCCCGGCTCCCGCGCCTACCCCTGCTGCGCCGGAGAAGATTACCAACAAGGGCGGGCACATCCCCACCGCCATGCGCGTGGAGGGTGACCCCACCCGCGTGTACAATCCGCTGGATCCCAGCAAGACTATCCGCGTGATTGACAAGAACGGCAATCCCTTCCCGAGCGGCAAGGAGCTCAAGGTGCGCGGCACGGATTTCCATTTCTATGTGCCCTAAAGACCTAGGGATTTACTAGGTACTATGTACTAGGTACTATTGGGGATTTTCGGATGCCTGTCACAACTGTCACACTCTTGGGCTGCGGCCTGCTGGGCGGCTCCATAGCGCTTGCCGTGCGCAACGCCATGCCGGACACCGCCGTGCGCATTTGGGCGCGGCGCGAGGCCACCCTGCAATATGCGCGCGAGAACGGGTTCGCCACCCACACCTTCACGGATTTGCAGGAGGCTGTGCGCGGCGCGGAACTCATCATCCTGGCCACTCCCATCGCCGCCTTCCTGGACCTTTCCGAGCGCATGCTCCCCGCGTTGGCGGAGGGTGCCATTGTCACGGATATCGGTTCCGTGAAGGCCTATGTACACCGCACCACGGGGGCGTGGCTCACGGAGCGCGGCAAGTGCTTCATTGGCTCCCACCCCATGGCCGGCACGGAATTCACCGGGATAGAGAACGCGCAGGAGGACCTGCTGCTGGGGGCCACCGTGGCCATTACCAACCCGCACGGCGCCGCTGCGGAGCAGGTGGCGCGGCTGGAATCCTTCTGGCAGGGAATCGGCTGCAGCACCTACCGCATGGATCCCGTGCACCATGACCAGACCGTGGCCCGCATTTCCCATGTGCCGCACATTCTGGCGGGGCTTTGCGCCCGCACCGCCGTGGCGGGGGAGGTGCCGCGCGGCAACCTGCAGCGCCTGGCCGCCAGCGGATTCCGCGATACCACGCGCGTGTGCTCCGGCCCCGCCGCCATGTGGGCGGATATCCTTTGGGAAAACGATTCCGCCATCCGCGCCACGCTCAATGATTGCGTGGCGGATCTCCACCACCTCATCTACCTTCTGGAGATGCAGGACAAGGCTGCCGTGCAGAAATGGCTGGAGGATGCCACAGCCGCGCGGCAGGATATCCGCAAGAAGCGGTATTGAACTTCACCCGCAGGGTAAAAGGCAGGCTCGCCCGGTGTTGCGCCGGGCGGGCCTGGTTGATTCCTTGCGCGCAAGCGCGCTGAAAATTCCTATAGGTCCTTGTGCACGGAAAGCCAGCTGGCCAGCGCCACGATGAAGAGCAGGGAACACACCCCCACCGTGAGCACCTGGTCCGCCAGCAGCTTGTCCTGCGGCCGCAGGTACAGGTCTATGCCGAACAGGATGGCCCCGCCGATGAGAAGGGAGATGATACCCCACTTGTTGGCTTTCCACATGCCGGGAACGGTGGATTAATAGTTGGCCGCGTGGATGCGGAAGTAGGCCTGCGGGTGGGCGCAAACCGGGCACACCTGCGGGGCTTTCTTGCCGATGACGATGTGGCCGCAGTTGGAGCACTGCCAGATCTGCTCCTCGTCGCGGGAGAAGACCAGGCCGTCCTTCACGTTGGCCAGGAGCTTGCGGTAGCGCTCCTCGTGCGCCTTCTCAATGGCGGCCACGCCCTCGAACTGGGCGGCGATGGCATCGAAGCCCTCCTCGCGGGCAACCTCGGCAAAGCCCTTGTACATATCGGTCCACTCGTAGTTTTCACCGGTGGCGGCATCCAGGAGGTTCTCCTCCGTGGAGGGCATGCCGCCGTGCAGCAGCTTGAACCAGAGCTTGGCGTGCTCCTTCTCGTTGCGGGCCGTCTCCTCGAAAAGTTCGGCAATCTGCACATAGCCGTCCTTCTTGGCCTTGGAGGCGTAGTAGAGGTACTTGGTGTGGGCCTGGGATTCACCGGCGAACGCTGCGGCGAGGTTCGCTTCCGTCTTGGTTCCTTTCAGATCTTTCATGGTGATGAAACAACTTGGTTGCGGCCGCATGATACTGCATTTCCGCGCGTTTTGCCAGCAAAAAAGAATTTTTCCCCGTATTTCGCGCAGCGCGGGCATACGCCGGGCGCGAACAGACATTTGGCTTGCCAAGCGGGCACTCATTTGCTACCCTCCATCCCGTATGAAAAAGACCCTTTTGACATTGGCGGCCGGAGCCGGCACCATCGTGCTGCTGGCATCCTGCCAGTCTTCCAATGTGGCCTATCCCGGCGGTGAGGAGGAGGCCATCATGATGAGCGATGCCACCGATCCCGGCGTGATTCCCCCGTGGGCCAAGGAAGAGGATATCCAGGTGCCCGCCGGCTCCACCACGCATGACCGCAACAACTATGCCATTCCGGAAGGACCGGTGGCTTCCAACTCCGGCACCAGCCAGAACCAGCCGGAGGTTTCCTCTGCTCCCTCTTCCCAGAACCAGCCCCCGGCTTCCACCACGACCACCAGCGATGTGGTGGTGGAGAACGACCCGCTGGTCAACCTGACCACCCAGGATTTGACTGCTCCCGAGCCCGAGGTGCGCCACACGGGCACCTCCTCCTCCGGCAAGGGCGGCAAGAAGAGCGGCGGCAAGAAGTCCGGCGGTAAGAAGAGCGGTGACAAGAAGCCCGGCGGCAGGCGCATTTCCTCCGCCAAGCCCTCCATCGTCACCTACAAGGTGCGCCCGGGCGACAACCTGACGCTCATTGCCAAGCGCAGCAACACCACGCTTGACCAGATCCGCAAGGATTCCAACCTGAAGAGCGATGTGATCCGCCCCGGGCAGATCATCAAGGTGCGCTACACGCCGAAGGGCTACAAGGCTCCTGCGGGCAGCGGCAAGAAGGGCGGCTCCAAGGGTGCCTCCTCTTCCTCTTCCTCCTCCTCCAAGGGCAGCGTAACGGTGAAGCCGGGTGATTCCCTCTCCGCCATTGCCGCCCGCCAGGGTGTGACCGTGGCCCAGCTGAAGGCCGCCAACGGTCTCAAGGGAGACGTTATCCGCAGTGGGCAGAAGCTCACCATCCCCTCCAAGGCCAGCTCTTCCAAGAAGGCTGCAACTTCCACCAAGAAGAAGAGCAGCACCAAGAAGAAGGGCAGCAGGAAGCGTTAACCCGAACCGTCTCGCGTTATGAAGGCAACTGCATCTTTCGCCGCCCTGGCATCATCCGTCCTCTTGCTCGGCTCCTGCCACGTGAACAACGGCAAGCTGGACATGAGCTGGGTGAGTGACCGCATGCAAGAGGCCCAGAACGACGAAGTGGAGCTGGAGGGCTCCCGCGCCGCAGGCCCCAGCATTGCGGTGGGCACGCCATCTGCGGGTCCTGCGGCCGCGCCTGTGGCAGCCGCCCCGGCGGCGGCTCCCGCCGCCGCTGCGGCCAAGGCCGGCATGTACACCGTGAAATCGGGTGATACGCTGCGCGGTATCGCCATTGCCCGCAACAGCAGCACCGCCGCCATTGCCGCAGCCAACCACATTACGGACCCCAACAAGCTGTCTGTGGGCCAGGTGCTGCGCATTCCCGCTGTGAGCGGCTCCACCGCCCGCGCGGCGGCAGGCAAGGCCAAGCCCGCAGCCCGCAAGGCCACGGTGGCGGCTTCCCGCTATGCCGTGCGCCAGGGCGACACGCTCTCCGGCATCTCCCGCCGAACGGGCGTGCCCGTGCAGCAGCTCATGCGCGCCAACGGCATGTCCACGCCCAACCTGCGGGCAGGCTCCACCATCACCATCCCCAAGCACTGATGAACAAGGCCCTTCTGCTCCTCGCACCTGCGCTGCTGCTGGCAAGCTGCCGGCATGAGGCTCCGCAGCCGCCCCCCGCCAAGCCCACACCAGCCCCCGCGGCAACCAAGCCTGCGGAGGAAGCGGCAGAGGAGGTGGAGGAGAAGAAGCCGGAGCGTATCGAGGTGCCCAAGGGTGACGTGAACCCGCTGGATATCCCCGGCAAGAAGCGCGAGGGCTACAAGAACCCCTACCCCAAGGGCAGCTACGAGTACTTTGTGGCCAAGCCCTCCTACCCGCGCACCATGGCTGTGTATGAGGACAATGAGCTGCTCAACCGCATCTCCGCCGCCACCTCCAAGCTCATTATCTGCATTCCCCAGCAGCGCGCCCGCCTCTATATCGAGGGCAAGGTGGCGTATGACTGGCCCGTCTCCACCGGCGGCAACGGCCATGAGACCCCCACAGGCGTATTCCGTATCCTGGAGAAGGAGAAGAACCACCACTCCAACAGGTACGGCAAGTTCATCAGCAGCAAGGGCAAGGTGGCAAACAGCAACGCAGACCTGGCGGACGGCACACCCAAGGGCATGACCTTCCGCCCCGCCTCCATGCCCAACTGGAACCGCCTTACTCTGGATGGCGTGGGCCTGCACGGCGGCCGCGTGGTCGCAGGCCAGCGCCTTTCCCACGGCTGCATCCGTACACCGTATGATGTGGCCGCCAAGTTCTACGAGTACAGCGTTGTCGGCCTTCCCGTCTACATTACCCGCGCCGTGGAGGACTACAACAACAACGGCGCAGTCAAGCCCATCGACGTGAAATACCGTCCCAAACCCGGCAACGACTACACCGATACGGTTCCCGCACAGCCCAAGCAATGACCCCGCGTACCCTGCGCTGCGCCAACTTTCATTTCTACCTGGGCATCATCATCCTGGTGCTCGCCGCCTGCGTGTACGCCCTGCTGCGCCCGGAGCAGCCGCTCTGGCAAAGCGTGGCCGCCGTGGCGGGCATGGTGGTCACCCTGCTGTGGGGCGGCTCCTACCTGCTGCTGCGCTATACCGTGGATGAAGAAAGCGTCACGCGCCGCACCCTGTTCGGCTCGCAACGCATCCGCTGGGCGGATGTCACCTCCGCCGAGCTGGAGCTCAAGCAGACCCCCGGTGTGGAGTCCAAGGCCGTCATCATCCACACGGCGGCCGCCACGCTCCGCCTCGGCAGCGACCTCCTGGACCCCGATGCCGTGGATGCCCTGGCAGAGGACCTGCAGGCCGCCGGCATCCTCCCGCGCAGCTGAATCTGCGCTATCTGCGCACATGCGTCAGATTTGCCTTGACAAACAGCTGCCCACCCTGTTTAATATCGCCCGCACCCCGTATGCCGGCTTGGCGGAATTGGTAGACGCGCTCGACTCAAAATCGAGTTCGAAAGAGTGTGGGTTCGAGTCCCACAGCCGGTAAGGGGGAAAGGTGTAAAGAGCCGTTAAATACGCCTGCATAAAGCATTGAATTTGAGGGGGAGGGGTTGACATGTTGCAAGATGGCGTGATATGGTAAAAGCCGCCGTTAGTGTACAAGGTAGTGTACAATTTAGTGTACAAGGTAGTGTACAAGACAGTGTACAAGCCTAGCCGGATTGACACGCCCGCCAACGGCACCCCGCAAGGGGGTTGAACCATAGCGAAAAATCAAAGACATGGCAGGAATCATAAAACGCGGTGGCACTTGGTATGCCACCTTCTACTTGAACGGCAAGCAGATTCGGCAATGCACCGGGATTCCAGTAAAGGGAAGCCCCGGCGTGAATGCCAAGCAGGCTGAAAAGCTGGCACGGCAGGCGGCGGATATTGCGGAGCGGCAGGCAAAGGGGGAGTGCCTGCTTTCCCATGCGGTTGACGCATTACGCGCAGCGGCACGGGCGCAGGGGGTGGCCGGGAGCGTTCCAACAGTCCGGGAGTATTTGGCAACCATACGGCAGCGCAAGCAAGACCGTTCACAGGGCAACCGCGCCCGCTCGCACGCGCTTTTTGTGGAGTTCCTGGGGAGGGATGCGGATATGCGCCTTGACTTGCTCACACGGCAGCATTGCCGGGAGTTCATCCGATGGCTTTCGGAGGGTGGCAAGGTGGCCGTCTCTACGGTGGGGCGGCATAAGGCGATAATCTCCGCAGCTTTGCGGCAGGCCGTGGAGGAAGATGATTTTCTTTTGAAGAACCCCATGCAGGGCTTGAACGTGCGGGCGGAGTATACGGCCACCGCCGGGGCGGCAGCAGCCGCGCAGTCATTGCGCCGTGTGCCGTTCACCCCGGAGGAATTGCGCCGCTTGATGGATGAGGCACCCGCGCCGTGGTGCGATATGGTGGCCGTATCGTGGTACTGTGCGGGCCTGCGCTTGTCTGACGTGTGCACGATGCGATGGGATGCGGTGGATATGGCCGGGGGCGTGGTGCGGATTGATGCGGAGGTAAAGACGTTGCAAGGGCGTGTGATTCCGATGAGCCCGCCTTTCAGGAAACGCCTGGATGCCATGAGGGCCCGGCATGATGCGGGGGAGGATGCGGGAAGCCCCTATTTGTTTCCGGCTATGGCGGCGCAGTATGAGGTGAACCAGGCGGCGACAATATCCACGCGCTTCACGGCATTGCTGAGGGCTATGGGGATTGTTCCTGATACGATGGCGGGAGCCAAGCAGGGGAAGCGGCACCGCATGAGCGAAAAGAGCTTCCATAGCATACGGCATGCCGCCGTTTCTGTACTGCGCAGCAATCCGGCTTTCACTCCGGACATGGTGCGGGATGCGGTTGGGCACAATTCGGAGGCGGTGGAACGTGGCTACTATTCGGCAACGATAGAGCAAAGGGCGCGTCTTGCGGATGCCCTAGCGCGGGCGGTGGCAGATGATGCACCTGATGCACGCCCCGGCGATATTCTGCCGCCGTATCCGCGCCGCCGTATGGGGTGAAGTGCCGGGCCCGCTCCGGTGAACGCCAAGGTGTCCATGTTCCACCCGCCCCTTGCAGGGGGGTGCAGGCGGTGCAAGTTCCATAACAATTAACATTATTTAACTAATTTCAGGATATGGGGTAAATCGGGCATAATTTCCGTAAGGCGTTGATTTTTCAATAAAAAATTAGTTAAGCACCCTTGCGCGGCCTGCCGTGATTTACGCCCGCGAAAATGTTAAAAGCTGCAAAGCACTGTAAATAGCGCGCTTGCGGATATTCGTAAATTTGGCATTATTGGGTATTATGCGAAGTTATCCGCACTATGGGGGCTATCTTGCAGAAACGTGCAGCAGGGCGCGGCATGTGGTGGACAGTACAGCCCGGAGCCGCCCGCCTGCTCCCTCCACCCGGTGATGCCTGGCCGCAGGTTCCCGTTGCAGGCTGCCAGCCTGCTGGCGGTGCCGGATGGTGCAGGCGGTGATGGAGCGTGCCGTGCTTGCCTCATGGGAACACCGGGCGGAAGGGGTGCAGGGAAAAAAATCACGGCAGGCGCACATAAATGCTTGCGCCCGCCTTGTCAACGTGATAGCATACAGCCGTGGCCGTGCCTGCTGTGCGGTCACATTTCGCCAGGTTTAACGCCCCGCCGGATTGTCAGTCTTGGCGGGGCGTTTCTTGTTTGAAGGGGCACCCGCGCCCGTTGTCATGCGTGGTATTTCCCCGTTTCGTTTCTTCTCAAGAGTCCAATCCCCTACAATCCAGCGGATGAGTTCCGGCAGATAGCCACCATGGAAGTATGCGAGTATATCGTCAATGACGCTTTGATCGAGTTCCGTTTCAACCTTGACACCAGGGCGGGATGACGCGCGAGTCGTGATATACAGCCCTCCCCCCGGCCTGCGCTTTGCATTCAATGCCGTTTCTAGTGCCTCATGGAAGCGCGCGGGGAAGCCCTTGGGCATTACGGCGCGACCGCTCAATATGGAAGTAAGGTAGCAGTACGAGTACCTAACTAAAGGCGCAAGTTCCTTGATGGTGACACCCTTTTCCTGTAAAAGTGCGCGCAGCGCTTGCGGCGTGGGAGCTTCCCCGCCCGGCAGTGGATTGTCAGTCATGGGGCAGATGGTAGCTTTCAAAGTTTAGGAATACAAGGAAAATTTGAGAAAGCGAAACTTTTAGAAACTTTTTTCTTGCAAAACGAAACTTTTTGAAATAGTATGCACCTATCAGCCGCCCGCAGTGGGTGGCATAACCTAGCGAAAAACATGAAAGCAACAGCAAAGAAAGCAAGGGCCGGGCAGCGCGCCTGGCAAGACCTCAAGATAACGCTCACCTTCACCGCCGCAGAGTGGATAACCTTGCAGCGGGATTATGACCGAACCAAGGCATTCGTGGAGAATGCGGATAAGTCGGGGCATTGCCACATGGCAGAATACACATGGGGCGACTATGTGGACGGCATTCGTAAGAGTGCGGTATCACGCGCGCATTTTTCCCTTGAGCGTGAGGAAATGATGCGGGAAATTGAGCGGGCCAGGGCGGCGGGATTCAATATCCCTGATAGAGCTTTGCGCCTTTCATAGAAACTTGAAATAGAACGATGAACCCATAACCCACAAGGCACAATGAACAAAGAAGCAGTAATACAGATGGAGCCGGTATTGTTGCCGCCGCGTGCAGCCGCCGCCGCGCTTGGAATCAAAGAGTCCACCTTGCGGGGCTACCGCCGCGCGGGGTGCCCGGTTGTCTTTGCCGGGAATGTAATCACTGGAGGGGGGAGCCGCCCCCGGTACAATCCGCACGCCGTGGCCGCATGGATGGCGGAGCGCAGCGCAGCCGCCGTGAACGCGGGCAATGCAACAGGAAAGGAGATGGAGGCATGAGCGGAAACAATCAAGCCGCCGCCGCGCTGGAAGCCGGGGCACGCAATGCCGCCGCGTTTTTCGATGCGGTGGACACCATGCAAGCGCATAGCAGCGTCTCGCCGTTAATCAAGCGTCTTGTTTCCCTGGTATTTCAGGGGATGGAGCTTGAACGCGGCGGGTATGAATTGCAGATTCCTGGTGATGCCCCGCACAGCCCGGCAGAGATAGCGGCGGCATTCGTGGAGAATAAGGCCGATGAAGTCTTTGACGCGGTGTCGCATGAAGTGGCCTTCATGGTGGAATTGATTGCAGCATTGCCGATACATGGCGGCATTGCCGCCCCGCATGGGAAGGAGTTACAGTCATGACCTTTACGAAAGCAGAAGCCGTGGAGCGCATACGCCGCGCCGCCGATGGGGTGCCCGCCGATGCCCTAGGGAAGCGTGACGTGTTGGAACAGATAGCGGCCATGCAGGCTGAAAGCGTGGCCCTGATGCGTGCCGTGGTGGCCGATGAGCAAGACCACGCAAAGCCCCGCCCCGCATGGATGAGGGCCGGGCAGATGGCGCAGCATTTCGGAGTAAGCAAGCCGCAGATTCTCGACTGGATGGCCCCCTTGGTGGCAGCCGGGGAAGTGCGGGTGATTGTACCGAAAAGCCTAGAGGGCAAGCCGGGTTATACCCGGTACAGCGTGGAGGATGCAGAGCGCGCTTGGATGGTACAGCCGCGCGCGGGAAAGCAGTAAGCCGATGAATGCCGCCTTTTCCAAGTCTGACCTGGCCGCGCTAAAGTCTCATGACGTGGCGCGGGTGTACGCTGAAAGTGTGCTAGGCGCGCCGAAACGTGAGGGGGCGGCCTGGTACTTCCCTTGCCCGTTCCACACGCACGCCCGCCCGAAATTGCGGATTGATGCCGCGCCTGATGGTGCTGGCCTGGCCGTATGCAAAGCGGAGGGGGTGCAGGGAGACGTGTTCACGCTGGCCGCCGCCGTGCTGGGGCTGGATGCCCGCCGCGACTTTGCGGCCTGCGTGCAGGAAGTGGCCGAGAAAACAGGGTACACGCTGCGCGCTGATGCGCCTGCTGACTCCCGCAAGCCTGCCCGCCGTGGACACGGAAACGCACGCCGCCGCCCTTGCCCCGCATGGAGGCCCCGCCTTGCCCCGCAGGATGCCGCAGGGCGCGCCGATGGGGTGCAAGTGGAGTATCTGCCCGCCGATGATGAAGCCGCCGCGCTGGAGGCCGTCAGGCGCGCTGCTGCCCGCCCTGACCTGATGGCACGGCATGCCGATGCCCTGGGGCTGCCCTTGTCTGCGCTGCTGGTGCATGCCGATATTGACGATGCCGCCGCGCTTGGGCTGCTGGGGCTGGATGCCGCAGGCCGCCTGCTGTACGTCTACACCCGCAGAGACGCAGGCGGGCGCGTGCGTGTGCTGATGGTGAAGCAAAGGAACTTTCCCGATGAAGTGGCACATGGCGCGCCGCGCTTTCTGTGCAGGGGGAGCAAGCAATCATTGTACGGCGCGGATGCCGTGCGGGATTGCGGTGAAGTGTTTATCACGGAAGGAGAATCAGATGCCCTGGCCGTGCGCGCCGCCGTGTGGTGCTTCCTGGATGATTGGGCGCACAATTCCCCCGATAATTTCCCGCAGGATGGCATGCCTGCCGTGGTGGTTAAGCCTGATGCAACGACATTCCGCGCCGCTTGGGCGGATGAGCTGCGGGGAAAGTCCGTCACCCTGATTCAGGATGCCGATGATGCAGGCCGTGAAGGTGCGCGCAAGACCGCCGCCGTGCTGCGTGCCGCTGGTGTGCGGCGTGTCCACCTGTGGATGCCTGGGGGCGGTGTGAAGGATGCCCGCGCGGCGTTCGACATGGCGCACCCTTGCAATCTTGCCGATGATATTCTCATGAACAGAAAGGAGATTGCAGCATGAGTGCAGACGATGCAAGAAAGGCGTTGATTGATGAGCAGGCCAAGCGAAAAGCGGACAATGCCGCCGCCGCGCAGGAAGATGCTATGAAGGGCAAGCCGCCTGTGATTCCGCTGGGGCAGGAAGGCGCGGCCAATGTGTACTACTCAATTCCGCACAAGACAAAATACACGCTGAAAGCGAATGAACACGCCCGAATGCACCTGTACCGCATGGCTGCGCTTGCGGATTATGCCCGATGGCTTGCGCCCGACTTGTCTCCCGATGCCGTGGAGAAAGAGGAAGGTGCAATCATGCGGCGGGCAGGCCGCCTGCTGATGGAGCTGACAGGCGGGAAACGCTACAATCCCGACATGCTGCGCGGGCGCGGCGTGTGGCGTGATGCCGATGGCGGTATTCTCTACAATGCGGGGGATGCCTGCTTTCTGGTGTTGCCCGATGGCCGCCTGGAACAGGTGGCCGGGGTGCGTGAGCCGTATATCTACGATGCAGGCGCGCCGCTGATTCACCCCGCCGATGATGCTTTGACCGATGAGGAAGGCGCGCGACTGGTGGACTTTTTCACCGCCCGCCCCTGGGTGCTGCCCGATGCTGGGGAGCTGGTGGCGGGCTGGATGGCCTGCGCGTTCTTGGCTGGCCTGCTGCCGTTCCGTCCGCAAGTGTGGGTAAACGCGCCCGCCTTTACGGGCAAGTCAGTATTGAAACGCGATATGCTGCGCGCCCTGGGTGGCAGGGGTAATGCGGAGGTAGTGACAGGCGGCCATGCGGTGCAGCGGGAAGGCGGCGACACTTCCCCCGCCGCCGTTCACCAAAAGATAGGGCTTGATGCTTTACCCGTGGTGTTCGATGAGGCGGAATCCAACGGCGGGGAGCGCAGGGCGCGGAACATGGAAGGCTTGCTCGCCCTGGTGCGTTCCGCTGCGACAAGCGGTGACGTTGGACTGAGCAAGGGCGGCGCGGATGGCACGGCGAAAAACTACTTGCTGCGCTGCTGCTTCCTGCTGTTCTCGATAGTGAACAATCTTGACAGGGCCGCCGATACTTCCCGCTTCCTGGTGCTGCGCCTTTCCCCGCTGATGGACGATGCAGCACGCGCGGCCATGTGGCAGAGGCAGGAAGCCGCCCGCGCCATGACGCAAGGGCATGGATTCACGGCGCGCCTATTCACCCGCCTACTGCGCGCCGTTCCTGCGCTGCTGGATAACGCCCGCATTATCAGGAAGCACTTGATGGACGCAGGCTATAATGCCCGCCGCGCGGAGCTGCTGGGGCTGCTGCTGGCAGGCGCGCACGCGCTCACCAAAAGCGGCGCGGTGGATGCCGCCTATCTGGAACATGCCGCCGCCGTGGCGCAGGCCGTGGAGGAAACGCAGGAACGCGAAAGTGACACGCAAAGATGCCTTGATACCCTGCTGGGGTATTCCGTCATGTTCCACGGCGTTCAAAAAAGCGTGGCGCGCCTGTGTCAGATGGTGCGAGATGCGGGCAAGGAGAATGTAGATAATGCCGCTGATGCGCGGGATGCCCTGGCCGCCCTGGGGCTTGAGTGGAAGGACAAGGCCAACGCCTTACAAGTGAATCCTGCCGCGCGTGAACTGCGGGAACAGGTGTTCAGGGGTACAGATTGGCAAAGTGGCAAGATAACGCCCGTGCTGGCCGAAGGATGCCAGGGTGGGCAGGATGGCAAGAATGCGCTAGGGATATGGACGCAGGGCGGGAAAGTCAGGGGCATAGGCCCGCGCAAGGTTATCATGATACCCGTAGAACTGGTGATGCCGCCCGATAATTGACGTGCTGGCAGGCGTGCGGTGCTTGTATAGGTTTCCCCCATGCGTTCCCCCCTTCCAAAGCTGCGCGCCTGCCCCGCTGATACGCTTGCCCGCCGCCCTATTTGCCTGCCTGGTGATGGGGCGGGCTTGCGTTATCGCTGGGGAGCTGGTGGCACACCATATCTTGCGGCGCATGCTTTAGATCGGTGGCGCGTTTTTCAAGATATTGCGTGCGGGTGTGGATGGAAAGGGTATTGCCCCGGTGGTGCTGCTGCGCGCCGCTGGGGTGCGGTGCTGATGGCTGCGGTGGTAAAGTGGAGCGCGGAAAGGTGGTAAAATGCGCGCCTGCATAAAGCATTGAATTATCAGTATTATTTTCTAAAGGTAGTAAAGGTAGTAAGCGTTTTACTACCACCTTGCACATTGACGTTGAACGCGTTAAGGTAAAAGGTAGTAAAAACCGCGCACAACATATATAGAATATCCCCCTATCAGCCTGCCAACGTGTTCGGGTGCGCGCGTGCGCGTCTGCACGAACAAAACACATACCACCTTACTACCATATACATAAATAATTGATATATAAATAAAATAAGGTAGTAAATATGGTAGTAAAGGTAGTAAAAACGTGGCAAAAGGTAGTAAAATCTGGGGAAGCCATGTCAAGGCGGATTCCACGCCCCGCAGAACGCGCTTGCCATGCTTCCCCCCTATCCATACGCCCTCCGCAACCGAAAGGCGCAGGAAGGGGGTACCAGGGCGCGCAGGGGCGGCAAGGTGAGCCGATGGGTGCCACGGCAGGCCAGGCGGGAGGGGGTAAGGAATCTTTTTGAAGGGGGCGCACCACATGCCCCCTGGCCTAGAGCAAGCCCGAAAAGCACGCGCGCCGCATTTTTTCGCTTCCCACTTGATTGATACCCCCGCCATGCCAGTGAGCCGCCATGCTGACAGCGCGCAGGGTGACAAGACTCAATGCCGCATGCCGTGTGATGGCAAGCCGCGCAAGCGGTGGCCACGCCACGCCACGGGAAAAGGCGTGCTCATCCGTTCCCATACAGGCGGCAAACATGGGAAAGCGGCCTTTCCCGCTCCATAGCCTTGAAGCCCTGGCCGTGGATGCCGGGCCGATACAGTACGCGCGGGCGCGAGAGACGCCGCCTTGGAGCCGGAGACGCAGGCCACGCCCGGCAGCTCATGAGGCCCGGCAGGTGATGGAAGATTCCGCGCTGATGGCCCGGCAGATTCCGCGCTGATTCCATGGCCTGCCACTGGCAGGGTGGAGCGCAGGCCCGCAGGCCCGCAGGCGTTACGCATTGCACGGCCCCGCCGCCTGGTAGTGTACAAGATGAAGCATGCGGGAAGCGTAAAGCGTTGAAAAATAATGCTTGAAAGTCGTACAGCCGGTAGCAGGAAATTGAAAGGAAGGGCGGGGCGGCTCCACTATCTCGTTGCACTTCTCTTGCCGCCTTTACCGGCAAAATTCAAAGAGGGTGGGCTTTAAAATTTGGCTGAATTCCCTATCGCTTGCCCATCAGGCCATTGGAGAAAGAGGGTTGTTTTTTAGAATAAACATAAAAAATTGCTTGATTGCCGATTTTGGGCTTGTCATGGCGAATGTCCTAGTGTAGCATGCCGCGCGCTCGCGCAAAAGCACGGGCTTCCCGCTTCAATCAAGAAACAAACGAACATGAAAAAAACGGCACTTACTCTCCTTCTCCTGCTGGCCGGCTTCACACTGGATGCCCAGGCAGAACCGCTGACCTGGGACGGCTCCGAGGGTCGCATGACGTGGAACACCACGGATGACAACTGGTTGCAGGACGATGCGCCAGTCCAGTACAAAAATGGCTCTGACGTGGTGTTCGGCGACAAAGGCAGCGGGGAGGTCATGCTGGATGGAACGCTTAAACCCGGCAGCGTGCTGGTGGAAGCGGGCAACGACTACATCTTCTCCGGCACAGGCAAGCTCTCCGGCTCCATGCAGCTTACCAAAAACGGCAGCGGAACGCTCACCATCAACACCGCCAACGAATACTCCGGCGGCACGGTAATCAAAGAAGGCACAATCGTGATGGGCAACGACAAGGCTCTCGGCACGGGCGATGTTACCTTGGGCGCCAAGTTGCTCAGTGCCACGCTGGAGCTCGGCGGAAACACCCTCTCCGCCGACGTTACCGTGCCCGAGGATGCCTCCGTGCAAATAGGCAACGGTACGCTCAACGGTAACATTTCCCTGGGCTATTACGGCGTACTCACGCTGAGCGGCTTCCTCTCCGGTACTGGTGATGTCATCATGGACAAATGCTCCACACTGGACCTCAACGGCACCGCCCTCTACAGAAATGTGACCCTAAACTGGGATGCAAGCTCCGGCAACGGTTTCGCCGCCATCGGCAAAGGCACGCTCAACGGCAAGATCACCGTGGGCGATCACCGGGATTTAACCGTGCTGGGCGAGCTTTCCGGCACAGGTGCCATCTCCCTGGGTGATTCCTCCAAAGTGTTCCTCAGCGGCAAAACCCTCTCCAAGGACGTAAATGTGAACGGCAACGCCTCCTTCACCTTCGGTACAATCAATGGCAAGGTGACCGTGGCGGCGGGCAAGTGCCTGTCTTTGGAGGGCGAAATTAACATGACAAGCGAACTTGCCCTGGGCGAGGGCTCCACCCTGGATTTGGGCAACCAAACCATGACCCTGCAGGGGGCTTCTTCCATCACGTTTTCCGGGCTCTCTGCCAGCATCGGCAACGGCACGCTCAACGGATCCATCTCTGTAGGGGAGTACAAAACACTCACTCTGAGCGGCGACCTCAACGGCACAGGCAGCATTACCCTGGAAGACAATGCCATGCTGGCTCTCAATGAAAACACCCTCTCCCATGACGTCACCTTGACGGGAGATGCCGAAATCGGCACAGGCACCATCAAGGGCACGATATCCGTGGCGACGGGCAAGAAGCTCACCCTGCTCGGCAAGCTCGACGGCGAGGGTAGCATCAGCTTGGGCGACCAATCCTCGCTGGACCTCCTCTTCATCAGCGTCCTCACCAAGGATGTCTCCCTGACGGGAGATGCCAACATCGGAAGCGGCACAATCAACAGCAGCATCACCGTGGGTGAGGAGAAGACACTCACCCTGATTGGCAACCTCGACGGCACAGGCAGCATCTCCCTGGGCGACAAAGCCACGCTGGATCTCAACGAAAGCACCCTCTCCAAGAACGTCACCCTGACGGGAGATGCCAATATCGGCAACGGCAAGCTCGATGTCTCCCTCTCTGTGGACGATGGTAAATCACTCACCCTGATTGGCGACCTCTCCGGAGACGGCAGCATCACCCTGGGCGACAATGCCTCGCTGTCCCTCAATAATCACAGCATCTCGCACAGCGTCATTGTGGACGGGAACAACGCCAGCATAGGCAACGGCACCATCGGTGGCGACCTCATACTGAAAGAAAACGTCTCCTTCTCTTGTGATGCCCCCTCCCTGCAGCTTGCGGGCAGTGTTATCCTATACGAAGCCGCCACGCTGGACCTCAATGAACACAGCATCTCGAACAACGTCATCCTGAAGGGGAGCAACGCCAGCATCGGCAAAGGCACCATTGGTGGCGACCTCATTCTGGAAGAAAACGTCTCCTTCTCTTGGGATGCCACCGCCCTGCAACTTGCGGGCAGTGTTATCCTACACGAAGCCGCCGCGCTAACCCTCGATAATCACAGCATCTCGAACAACGTCACCGTGAACGGGAGCAACGTCGCCATCAGTGGCGGCACGCTCAACGGCAACGTGACCGTGGCGGAGGGCAAGAGTCTGTTTTTGCAGGGGAACGCTGCTATCAATGGCACGATGACCCTGGGCAATGGCACCACCCTGGATATGGGCGGGGCGCAAGCCAAACTGAGCAAGTTCACGTTCACTGGGCAATCCGCCACGATTGACAACGCCACGCTGATTGTGGGGGGCGGAGAAAAGGTCACGCTAACCACAAACCTCTCCGGCTCTGCCAACATCTCCTTGGGAAACAATGCCACGCTGGACTTGAGCCAGCACACCCTCTCCAATTCCGTTACCCTGACTGGAAATGCCTACATAGGCAACGGCACGCTCAATACCTCTCTCTCTGTGGGCGAATGGAATTCACTCACCCTAATCGGCGACCTCTCCGGCTCGGGCATCATCTCCCTGGGAGACGCTACCTCGCTTAACTTGAACAACCACACCCTCTCCAAGGGTGTCTCCCTCAATGGAGCTGCCTCCATAGGCAACGGCATGCTCAACGGCAACATCTCCGTGGGCGCGTACAATAGCCTTTTCCTGAGTGGCCGCCTCGACGGCACAGGCAGCATCTCCCTGGGCGACAAAGCCACGCTGCACATCGGCCTCATTACCCCGATTGCTCCTGAGCCCAGCCGCCTCAATACAAACATTACTCTGACCGGAGATGCCGAAATTCTCGGTTGCATAGACAAGTCTCTCATGCAATTATGCGCCCTATTGCGCGCTATCACCGTGGAAGCTGGGAAGACGCTCTCCCTGAAGAATTACATCACTGTCTTAAGCGACATAACCCTAGGCGACAAAGCAGCGCTGGACCTCGGCGGCAACACAGCTTGGAAAACAGTTACCCTGTCTGGAGATGCCAGCATTGGCAACGGCGTGCTAGCCGGCACCGTCTCCGTGAACGCGAACAATACCCTCACCCTGATTGGCGACCTCTCCGGTGAGGGGGCCATTTCCTTGGGCGACAAAGCCACGCTGAACCTCGGCAAGTACACCCTCTCCAACTCAGTCTCTCTGGCCGGAGACTCTGCCTTTATTGGCAACGGCAAGCTCAACAGCGACCTTTCCGTGAAGGAGTCAAAGCAGCTCACCCTAATCGGCAACCTCTCCGGAGCGGGCAGCATCTCCCTGGGCAATGATGCCACACTGGACTTAGGCGAGCACACCCTCGCCAACTCCGTTTCCCTGGCCGAGCGCTCCGCCAAAATCGGCAACGGTAAGCTCAACAGCGACCTTTCCGTGGGGGAGAGCCAGAAGCTCTACTTGATTGGCGACCTCTCCGGCACGGGGAAAATCACTCTGGGACAATATGCCACGCTGGACCTCGGGGGATACACCCTCTCCAACAAAATCTCCCTTTCCGACAGCCCAGCCTTTATTGGTAACGGCCAGCTCAACGGCACCCTCTCCGTGGGCGCGTACAATAGCCTTTTCCTGAGTGGCCGCCTCTCCGGCACGGGCAGCATTGTCATGGAAGAATCCACCACGCTGGTGCTCAACGGCAACAATCCTCTCTCCACGAACATATCCGCGGCCGGCAATGCTCAGATTGGCAGCGGCATGTTCAATGGTAACATGACCGTGGCTGCGGATAAGAAGCTCTCCTTGTACGGCACCCTCTACGGCACGGGCAATATCTACCTGGGCGACAATGCCACGCTGGACTTGTGCGGAAACGCCCTGTCCAACTCTGTCTCTCTGGCTGGGAATTCCGCCAAAATCGGCAACGGCCTGTTCAACGGCACCCTCTCCGTGGGCGCGATGAAAACGCTCACCTTGTTCGACAATCTCGATGGCGAGGGCACTATCTCCCTGGCCGACACCGCAATGCTGGACCTCAACGGCCACACCCTCTCCGGGGATGTAACCCTGTCCGGTAATGCAAGCATCCTTGGCGGTACGCACAACGGCAACATTTCTCTGGACTCGGGTGCGACGCTTCATCTGACCGGCAACCTTGACGGCGAGGGCAGCGTCAACTTGGGTTCCAACGCCAAGCTGGATCTTGGCTACATCGGCATCCTCACCAAGGACGTTACCCTGACCGGGAGCAATGCCACCATTGCCAACGGCACGGTCAACGGCAAACTCACTGCCGGGCATGGCGGGAGCGCGCAGATTTCAAACGCCACCATCAAGGCGGGTGACACCACCGTCACGACTGTTGCTTGGGCCAAGCGCAGCCTGCTACAGGAAATCAGCGTATCCGATGGCCTGATTGCCGGAACGGACAGGCAATCCAGCTTGGCGGATGGGCTCTATATCAAATCCGAGTCCGATCTCCTGATTGAGAGCATGACCATCACCGCCGACAACGAGATTCACGTGGGGCAGAACACCATCACGCTGAAGCAGGTGACCATTGACCTCTCTACGGCGAATTACCATCTGCCGGACAGCGTCTACTACTTCCAGTTGCAAGATCTCATCAACTGCACGCTGGAGATGGATGATGTGGTGTTTGACGCCTCTGAGTTGAAACTGCCCACCGGTTTCGACCCCCTCGTGAACGGCATCGGCATGGACTTCGGACCTGATGTGACCATTGACCCGCAAACCGCCAAGAACCTCACACTGCTCATGGGCGACTCCATGAGCCGGACCGTGAGCTTCATTGATGGCAAGCCCGTGTTCACGGCACTGGTGCCCACCCCGGAACCCACCACAGGCACGCTGAGCCTGCTGGCGCTGGCTGGATTGGCAGCAAGACGCCGCAGGAAGTAAGCGCGCACAACAACATTCACCCCGCCCCGCCCGGCCATGAGCCGAGCGGGGCGCATATTGTGCGCGGGGGCACATGTGTCCCAA
>JAZLHB010000070.1:0-2487 GCA_045616565.1 Akkermansia sp.
GCACTTTATTGTAGGAAATCAGAAAATTGAATGGGGCAGTGGTAGCAAGTCACTTGAAAACGGCACTTTGTGAAAATAATAATCCTAGCATTTTGTCTGTTTTTGTGAGAGTGGGCGGCACTTTTCCATCGCGAGAAATGCGCGACCCTAAAAAAGCCCCACCTTCACGGTGGGGCTTTTTTTACGGGTGACCAGTGGTCTTCAGCCCCCTCGCCGCCAAAGCCAGACTTTGGCGGGAATCCCCCAGCGCAGCTGGAGACGAGGGGGGCGGCCCTAGAGGGGGCCTGTCTCGGCGTATCTTAAGCGAAGACGGAAGGCGATAGCCGAAGACGGGGCTCTAGCCGCGTTTGCTGACAAAGTTCAAAGAGGGGGGCTTCTACACTTGCGGAATTTCCATATAACAGACTATCAACGCATTGCAAAACATGAATTCAATCATTGTGGCACTTGCGCAGCAAAGAGCTGCAACATCAAATAAACTTGCTATAAGGCGGATTTGCTGGTAGGCTTGGGGCAGATGAACAACACCGGCCATACCCTGCTGCATGTCCTCTGCCTGGCATTCCTGCTGGTGGTGGGAGCGTTGCAGGCGCAGTTGGAGCCTATGCGTATGGACCCCGCGCCGGTGCGGGTTGACCCGTCCGCGCCGCTGCGCCCGGTGGCCATTCCCGCCGTGAAGCCGCAAAAGCCCGCAGCCCAGCCGGTTGCCGGCAAGGATGTGCCCGTATCCAGGGACCAGACGCGCGTGGCCGTGCTCGGCTACCACAATTTCAGCAAGACCGCGCCCGTGACCGAGATGCGCATGCGCACGGAGGAATTCCGCAAGCAGATGGAGTACATCCACAAGTCCGACCTCACCGTCATCAGCATGCAGGAGTTCCTGGAGTGGCGTTTCGGCGCGCGCCGCCTGCCCGCCAAGTGCGTGCTCATCACCATGGACGACGGCTGGCGCAGCGTCTACACGGATGCCTACCCCATCCTCAAGTCCTACGGCTATCCCTTCCACCTTTTCCTGTACACGCACTACCTCTCCGGGCGCGGCGACAGCATGTCGCCGGACATGATCCGGGAGATGATGAAGCACGGCGCGAGCATCGGCAGCCACTCCGTGAGCCACCTCTACCCCAAGGACTGGAAAGCCCGCGAGCCGCAGGACAGCCCGGCCTACACCGCGCTCATCGACCAGGAGTTCGGCCTCTCCCAGAAGCGGCTCACCACGCTGTTCGGCGCCGTGAACACCTACTGCTACCCCGGCGGCTATTTCACGCCCCCCATGCTGGAGCGCATCCCCGGTTACGGCTATGTGGCGGCCTTCACCGTGCTGCCCGGCAAGGTGACCGATACGGAGGACCCTTTCCAAATCCACCGCTACATGGTGTTCGGCACAGACCCCGGCATCTTTGAGAGCGCCATGGATTTCCGCGTGGCACAGTCCGGCACGTCCATGTCGCTGGGCACGGAACCGGGCACGCTTCCGCCCACCACGCCGCCGCCCCCCTTCGCCGTGCTGCCGCGGCCGGATTCCACCGTACCCTGCAACTTCAAGGTGGTGGAGGCGAACCTGAGCGGTGTGGCGGGAGTGGATATGGACAGCCTCCGCATGAGCGTGAGCGGTTTCGGCCGCGTGCCCGCCCGCGTGGATGCCAACGCCAAAACCATCTCATGGCAGGTGCCCGTGCGCATCTACATGCCGAACATCTCCGTACACGTTACCTGGAAAACCACCAACGGCACCAGCCACAAGGCTGAATGGGCCTTCAAGGTGGATCCGTACGCGGCGGAACAACAATAAAGAAAACCATATATGGACGAAAAAGACAACATTCAGCCCGCAGAGGACGTGAAGAAGCCAGCCAAGCCGCGCAAGACGGCCGAGCGCAAGACGACCTCCAAGGCCGCTGGGGATGCCGGCGCCGCCGCCCCCAAGGCCAAGGTTGCCAAGGCAAAGACCACCAAAACCGCCAAGGCTGCTGCCTCCAAGAAGGAAGAAACCCCGGCCGCTCCCGCCCCGGTGCAGGAGAAGCCCGCCAAGAAGAAGCCCGCCGCCAAGGCCAAGCCTGCTGAAAGCCCGGCTCCGGTGCCGGTCCCTGCCGCTCCCGCCGCAGAAACGCAGCAAAAGCCCAAGGAAAAGCCTGCCGCACCCGCACGGGAGGACGATATCCCGAACCCGGATTCCCGCCCCGTGGTGGTGGCCCCAGGCTTTGCCACCCCGGAGACCGTGGGAGGCAACGAGGGCGGCAACGGAGGACGCCGCAAGCGCCGCCGCAACAGAAACCGCAACAAGGACAACGCACAGCAGCCCCAGAATGCCCCCAATCCCCGCGTGGACCCGGACGAGCTGGTGCGCCGCGCTTGGAAAATCTACCTGGGAGAAGTGACGGAAGAGGGCCTGGCCCTGATGGACGACCGCACCGCCCAGGAGGCATCCCGCCGCGCCTTCCGCGTGGCAGAGCTCTTCCTGCAGGAGGCAGCCCGCCACCGCCGCCC
>JAZLHB010000071.1:0-7196 GCA_045616565.1 Akkermansia sp.
ATGCCGCCGCCCGGCTTTTTGCGTATCCCTTTGAAGTAAAAAAGGCTGCCCGGATTCCTCCGGGCAGGCCCAACCGAAAACTCAAATGAGATTACGACTTTCTTTTGAGTTTTGAATCTCGTCTAGCCTTTACTTGCGGCGGCGGATACACAGGCCAGCCAGCGCCAGCAGGGAAAGCGTGCCTGTGGTCGGCTCAGGGACGGACTGGGAGAGCGTAGCATTGGCAGTGAATCCAGAAATGGTTTGAGACGTTCCTCCGGAAGTTGCATTGAAGAGAACAAAAAGCTTACCCGTTGTCAGGTCGAGAGGTGTCGTCACGTCTCCTGCTGTGTAGGTCTGAGTCTCTGTGCCACCGGCAAGATTCACTTTGTCCACCAATGCAGTCGCGCTTCCCCCATCATAGTGCCACACTGAGAAGCTGGCCTGATTCACTGTCGTGGGTGCGAATGAGAAAGTCAGGCAAGTCAAGGCATCAGCGTTGTTTTCGGACAACAAATCCGCAATGTCCATTGTTGCTGCAACGATTTCTCCATTATACCCGTTTCGCCCCATGAAATTGATGGTCTTTGTAGCCTGATTAACAGTAACATCAGAGGGTGTATCGCCAGAATTGTTAGCCAAGGACCAGTGCCAACCCTCACTTGCGAGAGTAGAGGAAGAAGTGAGGCAAGCTGCCACAGCGTCCGCTGACAAAGTGCCAGGTTTTCCGATGGCTTGGTTCCACCCTTCACCGTGCTGATTGCCTTTCACTTGGGCAATCGTCCCAGGCAGAGTCAGTATCTCAACGTCTTTAGCCATGGCAACGCTGCCAAGGGCAAGGAGTGCTATAAGAGTCTTTTTCATGTTGATTGATTTCTATGTGGTTGATTTGATTTGCACGGACATCTGGCCCGTGCAGATGGGGAGAGTATAAGGTTTCGGAATACTGTAGTCTTAATATGGATGCAATACGCTCATTTTCAATCTACCTCTCACCTGTCCCCGTTGTCTCTGGTCAGGAGTGCTTCAAGGAAGCGGCTGAACGAATTTGGCTTGAAATGGGGGAAATTTCAGGTTCAAAACGATTTTCTTTATAAAAAATCTTGACTACAGCATTCCGAAAACTGTAAACATCTTTCCAGAGGGTAAGTCTATCTCTAGGGGGCGTGCAGGGGGTGAAATAGGTTGACATGGCGCGGGGGGTGTGTTACAAGGCTGCAATCCGTTCAAAGACGCATCCCGCTATGAGAATCAACCGCTATATCCTTCCGCTCCTTGCATTGGGCTGCCTGTTCAGCCCGCTTTCCGCCTTTGGCGAATGGACCTCGCCCATCCCCGTGCAGGCGGAGGCGGACGCACCCTGCACGCTGCTGCCCTTCCCGCAGAAGGTGGAGTGGAAGGGGGGGGCGCTGCCCTTCGGCAAATCCCTGGATACCCACATCGATACCAAGGCCCGCATGCTCCGCACCGCGGTGACCGGGCTGGCGGGGGATGTGAAGACTCGCGGCGCGGAGGACGCCCCGGCGCTCAAGCTCACTCTCAAATTGGACCCCGCCGCCACCGCGCCGGAGAACGCCGCAGAGGGATACACGCTGAAGATCACCGCCAAGGGCGTGCAGATTGCCGCCGTGCAGGAGGCGGGGCTCTTCAACGGCATCCAGACCCTGCGCCAGATGGTGGCCGGCTGCAAGAAGAGGCTGCCGTTCTGCGAAATCGAGGACTGGCCCGCCTTCCGCATGCGCGGCTTCATGCACGATTGCGGCCGCAACTTCCAGACCATCGAAAGCCTGAAGCGCCAGCTGGACCTTGCATCCCGCTTCAAGGTGAACTATTTCCAGTGGCACATGACGGACCACCCCGCCTGGCACGTGCAGTGCAAGTGCCGCCCCGTGCTGAACGACCCCGCCAAGCGCACGCGCGACAAGAACGACACCTACACCTACGACCAAATCCGTGAGCTGTTCCGCTACGCTGCAGACCGCAACATCCAGATTATCCCGGAGCTGGACATGCCGGGGCACAGCTCGTACTTTGACCGCTGCTTCGGTTTCAAGATGCACACGGAGCAAGGCATGAAGGTGCTGGAGGAGCTGCTGGACGAATTCTGCAAGGAGGTGCCCAGGGAGATGTGCCCCATCGTTCACATCGGCGCGGACGAGGTACGCATCCCCAACGCCAAGGAGTTCGTGAAGCGAATGAGCGACTTCCTCATCGCCCGCGGCCGCATACCCGCCCAGTGGGGCGGCCCGCGCGATTTGCCCGTGGGCGAGGACTCCATCTCCCAGCGCTGGGGAGAGGGCGGAGAGATGGTGGAAAAGTCCCTGAAGCCGGAAACCATCAAGTGCCACAGCTTTGATTCCACCATCGGCTACACCAACCTGTTCGACCCCGGCCTGCTGGTGCGCCGCTACTTCTTTATGCGCCCCTGCGGCTCCGCCACGGGGGATGAGCTCAAGATGGGCGTGATGATTTGCAACTGGCCGGACGCCCGCGTGGAAGACAAGCGCAACATTGCCCGCCACAGCGCGCAGTGGCCCGGCATGCTCGCCATGGCGGAGCGCGCCTGGCTGGGCGGAGAGGCAGACGGCGATGCGCTCCCCTGCCACATGCCCGCTGCGGATTCCCCCGCCGGGCAGGCCTATTCCCGCTTTGAGCAGCGCCTCATGAAGATGTCGCGCTCCATCCTCAAGGGAGAGGCTTTCCCCTACTGGGCGGAATCCTCCGTGAGCTGGACCGTGGTGGGCCCCGTGGCCACGGCGGAGGCAGAGAAGAACCGCGCTGCCGTGCTGAAGGGCGAATACGGCACCCTGGCCACGCAGCCCTCACACGGCGCCAACCTCTACCTGCGCACCAAGCCCAACACCGGCTGCCTGGGCATTATGGGCAAGGTGAAACCCGGCAACACCGCCTGGGCCGTCACCACCATTGATTCCCCCAAGGCCGGGGAGATGCCCTTCATGATTGGCTTTGACGCCCCCGCGCGCTCCTCCCGCCGCTGGTCCGGCGTGCCCAAGAACGGCGAGTGGTCCCAGTGCGGCTGCCGCATTTGGGTGAACGGCGCGGAAATCAAGAACCCCCGCTCCTACAAGCTGGCCGGCCAGCGCCAGAGCAAGGGTGACACCTGGACCTCCCCGCTCAACGAGATGCCCTACGACGACGAGGAAATCTGGTGGGCGCAGGACCCCACCAAGCTTCCGCTCAAGAAGGGGGCCAACACCGTGGTGGTGGAGATTCCCTATGTGGGAGAATTCCAGTCCTGGGGCGTCTCCCTCATCCCCCTCTTCAAGCAGGGCCAGTGAGCCTGGGCGCGCCTGCGCTGCCCATTGCCGGAGCCCCCATTCCGGAACCCGCTACGGGAACGCTCGGCCTGCCGGCGCTTGCCGCGCTGGCAACACGCCGCCGCAGGAGATAGGAAAAAAAAGCATCCACCCCGCATCAATACGGGGTGGATGGCAGTTTTGCAGATTTTGAAGTCCAGCCTCACATGGTGATGGCGAAGGCGAGCTTGGCGCTGATGGTCTTGCTGAGGATTTCCACCATCACATCGGTCACGGGCTTGTCCGTCTTCACCACGGCAAGGGAATCCCCGCTCGCGTGGTCCGTGGGAGCCACGATGTTTTCAATGTTGATTCCGGCATCCGACAGGGTTTGGCCGATGGCGGCGACCACGCCGGGGCGGTCTGCATAGCGCAGCACGAGCGTGTTGCCGGGCAGGGTGGCGTACAGGTGCTTGAACTCGCCGATGCGGGAGACCACGGGCTCTCCGTCCACAATCATGCCGCGCACGGAGGTGGTGCATTCCTGCCCGCCGTCCTCCGTGTGGATATCGATGGCGAGCTGGTCCTCGTAGAGCTTGTCGTCCATGGGCTCGCAGGCCTTGTAGATGATGCCGTGCTCACGGAAGGAGGCCTCTGCGGCGGCGGGCATGAGCCCGTGTTCCGCGCCGGGTACGGCGCCCTCCAGCACCCAGGGGGTGAACCACTTGCGGAAGGAGCGCAGGTTGTTGTAGAAGGTGCAGTCGATACGGCGGATGGGCTTGCAGCCGGCGGCCTGCAGGCAGAGCTTGCCGAGCATGGCGGCCAGGTGCAGGTGCGCCGGGTTGAGGTCATGCGGCATTTCCGCGTTCACCACGCAGGTGGTGTCGCCCTTCTCAAAGTAGTCCGCCATCTGGCTGGCGGCGCGCATGGCGGCCTTCTTGTTGGCTTCCTTGGTGTTGGCTCCCAGGTGCGGCAGCATCACGTCCGCAATGTCTGCGCTGGGCTGGTCTGCGGCGGTGTCCTTGGGGTGTACGTCCGTGCAGTAGATGATGTTCTTGCCGTCCTTCTTGGCGGCGCGCAGGGCGTCTTCGTCCACCACGCCGTAGCGGGCGCAGTTCACCAGCATGGCTCCGTCCTTCATCTTGGAGATGAGCTGCGCGTTCACATAGTTCTTGGTGGAGGGGCCGCCCGGCACATGGATGGAGATGATGTCCGCCGTGGAGAAAATCTCGTCCAGCTCGGCGGGGGTGGCACCGATGTTCATGGCGCGCTGCTTGGAGAGGAAGTGGTCGTACCCGAGCACCTTGCACTCGAAGCCTTGCAGACGCTTCACCAGCAGGCGGCCGATGTTGCCCAGGCCGATGATGCCGACGGTTTTTCCGGTGAGCTCGCGGCCCATGTATTTCTTCTTGTTCCATTCCCCGGCGCGGGTGGTGGTGTCTGCGGGAATGACGAAGCGGTAGGCGGCGAGCACCATGGCCACCACCTCCTCCGCCACGGCGTTGGAGTTTGCGCCGGGTGTGTTCATCACATCGATTCCCTTGCTGCGCGCGTACACGTAGTCGATGTTGTCGTAGCCGGCGCCCGCGCGGATCACGCACTTGAGGGAGGGCAGGGCGTCTATTACGGCGGGGGTCACTTTCTCCGAGCGCACAATGAGCCCTGCGGCGTCCGGATTGGCGGCCACCTGTTCCTCGATGGGAGCGGTGTCGTCCTGCACCACTTCGTACCCGGCGGCGGTGAGCTGGGCGGCGGCGGCTTTGTCAAGCTTGGTGGGTATAAGTATCTTCATGATGGTATGTATTTTTCAGGTGAAGGGTCAGCGTTCGATTTCATGGGCGAACAGGCCGGAGCGCAGCTTCGGCTCGAACCAGGTGGATTTGGGCGGCATGATTTCCCCGCTGTCCGCCACGTGGAAGAGGTCTGCCATGGTGACGGGGTACAGGGAGAACGCCACGCCGCCGCCGGCGCGTTCCTGCAGCTCGTGCAGCCCGCGGATGCCGCCCACAAAGTCGATGCGCGGGCTGGTGCGCGGGTCCGTGATGCCGAGCACCGGGGCGAGCAGGTTGCCCTGCAGGATGGAGCAGTCCAGGCTCTCGATGGGGTGGGCGGGGTTGAAGGTGCCGTCCTTGGCGGTGAGGGTGTACCACTTGCCGCCCAGGCACATGCCGAACTCGTGCTTGGCCTTGGGCGCGTACGGCGCATCCGCGGCCTCTGCCACGGTGAACTTCTCCTGCACCTGCGCCAGGAACGCGGCCTCGTCCAGCCCGTTCAAATCCATCACCACGCGGTTGTAGTCCATGATAAACAGGTCCTCGTCGCAGAAGGTGACGGCCATGAGGTAGTTGAACTCCTCCTGCCCGGTGTAGTCCGGGTGCTGGGCGCGGCGCTTGGCGGAAACGGCCGCGCTGGATGCGGTGCGGTGGTGGCCGTCTGCAATGTAGAGCGCGGGTATTTCCTCAAATCCCTTGCGGATGGTGGCAATGACCGCATCGTCGTCCACGGGCCAGAGGATGTGGGTTACGCCGTCCTCGCTGGTGAAATCGTACTCCGGCTTGTGGAACTTGATCCACTCGCGCACGGCGGCGGCTATGCCCTCGTGCTTGCGGTAGGCCAGGAACACGGGTTCCGTCTGCGTGGAGCAGGCGTCGAAATGGTTGATGCGGTCCAGCTCCTTCTCCTTGCGGGTGAGCTCGTGCTTCTTGATGGTGCCGTCCAGGTACTCGTCCACGCTCGCGCAGCCCACAATCCCGGTCTGCACGCGGCCCCACATGATTTGGCGGTAGATGTAGTAGCAGGGCTTTTCCTCCCGCATCAGGATGCCGCGCTTCAGGAAATCCTCCAGGTTCTGCCGGCTTTTCTCATAGGTCGCCGCCTCGTGTATCTCCGCCTCGGAGGTGTCGATATCCGCGCGGCAGATATGCAGGTAGGAGGCCGCGTTGCCCGCCGCCATGGCGCATGCCTCCTTGTGGTTCATGACATCATACGGCAGGCAGGATACCTGTTCCACATACTTGCGTGGCGGACGAACGGCGGCAAAGGGTCTAATGGTGGCCATGGCTGATTTCCTGTTTAACTTGTATGCACGGATTATACACGCCGTTACCCCGGCGGTCAAGGGTATCACATGCATTCCCCACATGTGTCTCAATGATTGTTTCCCTGTCTTGCAACAAGTTGATGGGTAATCGATAGGAAAATCGCCCAAAATTGAAGCCCCCCTCTTTGAATTTTATCAGCAAAGGCGGTCAGAGATATGCGGGGTGGGTAACGTCTCCCGTCGCTCATGCCTGAACCACCAAGATGCGCCTCGCGCATCACCCGAATTCATAGGTTCGCAAAATTCTTTGGGACACATATCCCCCCCCGGCGGCACATGTGTCCCAAAGATTGAGTTTGTCTTTTTCTAAGCATTGATAGGCAATCGTTAGGGAAATCGCCCAAAGTTGAAGCCCCCCCACTTTGAATTTTGTCAGTAAAGGCGACCAGAGACGTGCAACGGGATAGTGGAGCCGCCCCGCCTTTCGCCCCGCCATGGCGGGACGAGGCGGGGTTCCCGTGCCGAAACCCGTCTTCGCCCTACGGGCTACGCCGAGGCAAGCATGCCACCGTTGGTTACCCCCACGTTGGCACGTGGGGCGAATTTTTGGGAGCACCCCCCGTTCGTCCGTCTTCGCGTGGCGCTACACGCCCTTGCTACGCCGTGACAAGGCGGGGTGCGAATATAGCGCGCCCTTCGGGCGCGTTCCTACGTATGGCCCCGCCCTGCGGGCGCGGAGGCGTCTCGCTGCATTTTAGGGATTGGGAAACGCAATGGGCCAGAATCTCATTTCACTTATTTCATCCTCATACGTTTTGTCGGCGTGATGTTTCCTCTGATGTTGGATATAGCCCTTCACCCCAAGATAGCGTTCGGCTCCAATCGAACGGTATCCGAAACCGCCCTGCCATCCAAAACGA
>JAZLHB010000072.1:0-2745 GCA_045616565.1 Akkermansia sp.
CACCCCCTACGGCGAAGTCAGTGAAAGCGGAGATGTCACCCAACCCATCCAATGGAGCAGCGAATACCACGACACGGAGCTCGCCCTTGTCTATTACAACTATCGCCACTATAACCCTGTAGATGGTAGATGGATGGGGAGAGAACCCCTGACTGAATCGATAATAAAACCGCGCTACGTGTATATTCGAAATAACCCGACAACGTCAATTGATATTATAGGGTTGGAAAATTGCCCAGAAATACCATTGCCTACGCCAAATCAACCATCTCAATGTCAGCCAATTGTTTATATTTTTATTGGCGGAGCAAGAGATAGTAAATATGGCCCTATGTATGATTGCATGTTGCGATCTCTTGGGTATTGTACTGGGGTGTGTAAAACTAATGGTACTAAAAAATGTGGATGTCAAGTAGGCCCTATTTTGTCTGACGGTATATCTGTTTACTATCATTGGACTAGTAGAAATGCCATTTTGAAGGATATAAGAGGATATAAAAGGGTTTGTCCTCATAGTCGAATTGTTTTGCTTGGGCATAGCTATGGTGGAGATACGGCTATGGATGTAAGTGAACGTTTGGAAAACATTACCAATATAACATTGGTTACTCTAGACCCTGTTAGCGACTTTGATTCATATAACTGGTCGAATAAGAGACCTTCAAATATTGATTATTGGATTAATGCTTACGTGAGAAAGGGGGTCTTCGATTTATTTTCTCCCGTCTATGGAGCAGGGCAGGTCGTGTCTTTCGTTGGTACATTCCTGACTAGGTTCAGTATGTCAAACTCTATTGCTTCCGGCGGAGGTAAATGGGGGCATGAAAATGCCGCCGATGTAAATATTTCTTTTCCTTTATATGGTTCTATTAGACATGGAGATGCATACGAATTGCTAGCGCCAAGTACAGGCGAGAGACCAATCGATTATCTGAAAGAATTTCTGTTTCCGAAAACACAATGATGAAGAGATATATTTATATAGTATTGATATCATTTCTATTGGCTGGATGTCTCAATATCAATACATCATGCAGGCTGTATAGCTTGTTCGGTTTAGGAACATGTAATCCGCATGTTATTACAAGAAAAATGAAACTTATTGCTAATAATGAGGAAATATGTACTGATTACAATATTATTATTGAAGCACCATGGTTTAGTCCTATGGAATTCGATGCCCCATATCTTGAAGACATATTGAAAATGGAGAGAGATATTCATCCTTTAAGGGTGACTTGTCACATTGTAAATAATAAAATAGTGAATTATTCTAATGAAAAAGTTCTTGATTATGTATCGATAAATAATGATGGTGTGCTGACAGTGCGATATCCCACTTATTTTGTGCACCAAACAACGATTGAATTAAGAGCTAAGGCAAATCCTCCACGAATTATACCCCGATGCCATAGATACCTTCTGTTTGAATTAGACGAAAGGGAGGTGGAAACTATGGCAGCTTACCTAGCGGGTCTGCGTCAAATCCGCTGAGGTTGCATGGGAGGCCTCAGAAAGAAGATTTGGCGCATTTTGAGGAACAGGTAATCTATGTTGAAGAGCCCGCAGCACTTGGCCTGGATGCGCTTGATGCCGGCGTTGGCGGATTCAATACGCGCGGAGTTGATGCGGTGGCGGATGCCGTTGATGACTTCGTTGGTCTTGGCGCTGATGCCGCGGGCAAACTTCTCCAGCAGCTCGATGCCCGATGCCACGGACATCCTCACCCAGTGCGCAAGCTGGAGGAGCGCGGCGTTTTCGTCGGGCTGTTGAAAGATGGTGCGGAACTGCTCCTTGAGCACATATACGGTGTTGAGGTTGGCGTTGAAGGCCAGCAGCTCCCTGAGCTCCCGGCGTCCGTCATCATCAAGGTTCTCGAGCGCCCTGAGCAGGTGGTAGCGCTTCCCCGACAGCAGGCGGCGCATAGCTTCCGTGGGGTGCGCCATCTCCTTGCGCCGCACCTTATCCACCACCTCGTTCATGTTGCTCACCAAATGGTAGGCATCGTAGCAGACCTGCACGTTGGGGAGGTGCTTGAGGGCTGCGGCGCGGTATGCGTTTGCCCGGTCGATACCCGGGAAGCGGATGCCCTCCCTCTGCTCATTGCTCAGTTTCTTGAAAAAGCCCTCCAATGCCCCCGCATCCTTGCCTGCGGCCATATACAGGGGCTCTCCCGTACGGGCATTGAGCACGAGGGTGACGAAGCCGAACGATGGACCGAGGTACTTCTCGTCGATGATGATTGCACTGCGTCCCTTCATGCTCACCGGCCTGGCCTTGTCGATAATCGCGAGCACCTCCTTCTCCGCCCGCAGCACGCTGCGCTCGGATATGCGGAACTGTTGCGCTAGCGTGCGTGCGGAGCATTCCGTCATCAGTATGCAGAGCAGCTTCATGAACCGCCACGTCAAGGCTCGCTTGGGATGCACGGCCTGCGGACGCACACGGTGGTATTTCCTGCACTGCGGACACCACACCACGGGGCAGTCGATTTCCAGCACCACGTCTATCTCATTGTACGGCGAGTCCCTGATTGTCAGCATCCGGCTGCCGCGCCGCTGCATCGGGCACCCGCACTGCTCGCACTCGAAACGGCCCGCGCAGCAGACAGGGCTGACGCATGTTAAAGATTGATAAGTAATTGCTCAAGGAAATCCTCGGACCATGCTGCCCGTAACCTTCTGCCTTTCAAGCTTTTAGTGCGGCCACAGGGGACAGGCGTGTTTTTCACGACCGCCAGGGCCA
>JAZLHB010000073.1:0-5183 GCA_045616565.1 Akkermansia sp.
ATCCTCTCCCAAACCCTGGAGAACGGTTTCGGGGAGACCGTGGTGGAAGCCGAGGCCTCCACCACCGGGTTCATCTACACGCGTGGCGAGTACAACAACCGAGGTCAGCTCACTCGCTCCTACAAGGACACCGGCGCGGGCACCACGCCCACCGCTTCCACTCTGTACGAGTACGACTCATTCGGCAATGTCACGCGGCAGGTGCTCGCCTTGGCGGCAGAGCCCTCGCCGCTCAATTCCCCCGTGGACGAATTCGCCTACGGCGTGGAGGATGGAACGGACGGTGTCTATTCCGTCACCACCCGCACGCGCTACAATGCGGCGGGCACGGCGCTCACCTCCACACGCAAGGAGTTGATCAGCAGCCTTTCTTCCACGCTGGCAGAAAAATCGGTTGCCATCGATGAACGGGGCTTGACAAGCACCGAGTGGGCGGAGTATGGTGTAGGCACGGTCAAGGATTCCTACAGCTCCGTCCCCACCAGCTCTATCACCGCCCACCGCGTGATGGTGGATGGCTTCACCGTCTCGCAGTCCGACCACGCAGGCGTGGCTTCCACGCAGTCCCGACGTTTCACGCAGACGGGCTTGGAGCTCACCCGAACGGACGGTCGCGGCAATGCCACCACCACCTGCACGGACATCGCGGGGCGCACCGTCAGCGTTACGGATGCTGCAGGCAACACCACCTCCACGGCCTACAATCCCTACTTCGATCAGCCCTCTGTTGTGACAGACGCCTGCGGCAAGACCGCCTGCTACAAGTACGACTTCCGCGGGCGCAAGGTGGCGGAATGGGGAACGGCCATCCAGCCTGCTTGCTTCGGCTACGACGATGCCGACCGCATGACCTCGCTCACCACCTTCCGCGCGGGCACGGAGACCATCACCACGGATCCCTCATCCCGTACGGACGGAGACGTGACCACTTGGGCCTACCATGCCACCACGGGGCTGGAGGTCTCCAAGACCTACGCCGACGGCAAGGGAACGGTCAAGACCTACGATGCCTTCAACCGCTTGGCTACGGAGACGGATGCCCGCGAAAAGGTGAAGACCTGTTCCTACGAGCACGCGCGCGGCCTCCTGCTGGAGATTTCCTACACCGACGACACCCCCACGGAGAGCTTTGCCTACAACCACCTCGGCCAGCTCACCCAGGTGACGGACGATGCGGGCGTGCGCTCCATCGGCTACAACACCTACGGCGAGCAGGAGACGGATTCACTGCTCGCGGAGGGTGTCACCCACCTCGTTACGGAAACGCGCGACAGCTTCGGCCGCTCCACGGGCTACACCTACGCCAAGAACGGCAATACCGAGCAGACCGTTTCCACCGCCTACGGCACCGATGGCCGCATCAGCGGCGCGGGCTTCCTCCATGGCGGGCAGGAAAAGCAGTTCGGCTACACCTACCTGCAAGGCTCGCACCTGCTGCAGACGCTCACCAAGCCCAACGGTATGACGCTTACCCAAAGCTACGAGCTGCACCGCGACCTCCTCACCCAGATGGACTACAAGCGCGGCAACACCCTGGTGGCAAGCCGCTCCTACCAGTACGACACGCTGGGCCGCCCGACTTCCCGCACGCTCGCGCGGCAGGGTGCCACCCGCAACGATGTGTTCAACTACAACGACCGCAGCGAGTTGATTAGCGACGTGGTGGACGATACCGATCTCAATGGTTGGGACTACGACAACATCGGCGACCGCCGCATGGAGCAGCGTATGGACGGCTACGAAATATACACCGCCAACCAGCTCAACCAGTACACCGCCATCGAGGACGAGTCGCACGAAGTCTTCACGCCCACCTACGATGACGACGGCAACCAGACCCGCATCAAGACCAGCACGGGTATCTGGAATGTCACCTATAACGCCAAGAATCGCCCCGTGCTGTTCAGCAAAGAGGGAGAGAACCTCACCGTTGCCTGCACCTACGACTACATGGGGCGCCGCGCCACCAAGGTGGTGACGGAAAACGGCGTCGTCACCACCAGCCACCGCTTCCTCTACCGGGGCTATCTGCAAGTCGCGTGCTGCGACCGCACGCGCGCCAACCATCCCTGCCTCTGGCTCATCACCTGGGATCCGACACAAGATGTCGCCACCCGCCCCCTGGCCATCCAGAAGGACGGCACCTGGTACACCTACGGCTGGGACCTCACCAAGAACATCTGGGAGACCTACACCACCACCGGCTACATCGGTACCGCCTACACATACTCTGCCTACGGTCAGGTTACGGCAAGTGGCAGCATCACCCAGCCCATCCAATGGAGCAGCGAGTATAATGACACGGAGCTCGCTCTGGTGTACTACAACTACCGCCATTACAATCCGATTGACGGGAGATGGATTGGAAGAGATAGGATTAGATACTGGGATTATGTATATGCTAGAAATTCGCCATGCCATTTCTCTGATTACAATGGTCTATATGAAAAAGATTCTGATAATATTAATTGCATAGGTTATTGTAATGATAAGACGCATAATTTGCAACCAAAGGAGAGCTCACTAAAAGAAACAATGGAGGGAGAAGGGTGGACTTGCATACCGTCAAAGAGGGGAGACGACTGTAGTTCAGAGGACACGCATACACATGATATCATGGCACTATTTATTTATGTGAAGGAAGTCGGGCACAAAATGCGACGCCAACAAAAACAGACCAAACTTTCTGATCCCAATGATATAGAAAGTAAGCCAATTGAATTAATCCAAGATTTCTATGAAATTGAAAAATTGAAGCCGAATAATGCTAATTTTTGGAGTGTTGCAAAAGATATTCTTGATGAATATGGCATAACGAACATGTACGATGCTAAGAACATTTGGGATTGGGATTTTGAATCTATCCCTCGATACGCAGCAATTAAAGAGCAGCTTAAACTAAATCAAATAATGGATTTCGATTATCATGGGGTCCTTAAAGAATCACCTAATAATTGGTCGTATGTTAGTTGCATGCAGCCTAAGGACCATTACAAAGTCGAGGAAGCCCCAAATTTACGATTTTTCGAAAATGAGGAAATGATAGAAAAATATTGCTGTTATCGAAAAAAAGGCAATTGTAAATGACTTCTTTAAATTGGATGCAAAAACAATGCATTGTGGCCTGGACATGTATTGTTTTGTGCTATCGTTAATAATCGATGCGTTACAATCTTCCAAGAAGTTAATGGCAAGTATACAAGACCATTTATTCGCTAGGATTTCTGAATATTTTAACAATATGGTATGAGACATTGGCAAAATTATTGCTATAAACAACATCGTTGCTATATGCGTTATCAAACACTAATAATAATATTCCTTAGTTGCGCGCTGACGGCGTGGACTTGCCAGACGTTTGGCGCACCCCAACAGGCTGAGGGCTCACTTTCCGTTGACAACATGGACGACGCCATCCCTCTTGACAGGTCGTTACAGGCCTATTACATACATTATGTGCATGATATGGGAAAGAAAGGAGATGAAATCGCATGCTATCTGAAGGCTCTGGCCCAGGGCGAGGTCGGAGTGGAAGAGATGCCGGAATGGCTGCAAGGGATAGAGAACGACCAAGAGAAGCTCAAACGCTTCTACACGATGCTGTACCTGGTCTACTGGTATAATGCCGAAAGGCGCCGGGAAATCCTGTCATTTTTGGAGAATGTCAATCTCCGCCAAAGGGGAGCCTTGACGCTAGGGGAGCCGCCGTTGCAGATGATGATGCGTTTCAACGCCCTTTCATCGGATTTCGAGCCGCTTACTTCTTTTCTTTTGGAAAACGGCAACTACGATCCGAATTCATACCTGGACGGCTACCACATGTGCGCCTGGGCCGAGCTGGCGGATTCGCCGCGTCTGCTGGGCATTCTCATTGAGAAGGGGGCGCATGTCGCGAGCGCTGCCGTCCAAGGCACGCGGGTCACGCCGTTCCGGGTATACTGCGAACCCAGCCCGCATCCCAACCTGATAGGCATGCTCATGGATTCCCATGCCGTGGTGAAAACAAGGCGCGGGGAGGCTCCGTTCGGCAACGGGCGGCCCGACCATACACTCGATTTGCCCCACCTATTGGCGGCTAGGGACAGGAGCCATGGCGTCGAACTGCTGCACATGCTGCACCGGCAAGGCTGCCCTGTTGTTTCGGTGTATCGACACGCTTGCCTGGTGAATCATTTGATAGGAGAACGCAATATCACAGACCTTCAGAAGAACAACAGCTTATTCAGAAAGCAGAAAAACTGGGATACATTGTACACTTATTTGCGATTATTGGAATCGATCGAAATGAAATATTATGGAGTAAACAGGAAGCGACAGGAATTAATTCCTTTTGAATTTTTCCCAGAAAATTGCGACGTTGTCAAACGGAAACCCCGATAGATGGGAGCATGACCTACAACTGCACAGCTTCTGTTTCACGCAACCGCGCCACCGCAAACCGCTGCGGCATAGCAAGCCGCTCCCACCAGTACGACACCCTGGGCCGCCCGACTTCCCGCACGCTAGCGCGGCAGGGTGCTACCCGCAACGATGTGTTCACCTACAACGACAGGAGCGAGTTGATCAGCGACGTGGTGCACGGCACCGGCCTCAACGGATGGGACTACGACCGCGCCGCCGCTGCAAGCAGCTCCGGCGTGACAAGCCGCCCCGTCCTTTTCACCAAGGACGACAATAGCGTGAGCGTGGCCTGTACTTACGACTACATGGGGCGCCGCGCCACCAAGGTGGTGACGGAAAACGGCGTCGTCACCACCAGCCACCGCTTCCTCTACCGTGGCTACCTGCAAGTCGCGTGCTGCGACCGGACGCGCTCCACCCATCCCTGCCTCTGGCTCATCACCTGGGATCCGACACAAGATGTCGCCACCCGCCCCCTGGCCATCCAGAAAGACGGCACCTGGTACACCTACGGCTGGGACCTCACCAAGAACATCTGGGAGACCTACACCACCACCGGCTACATCGGCACCGCCTACACCTACACCGCATACGGCCAGGTAACCGCCAGCGGTTCCATCACCCAGCCCATCCAGTGGAGTAGCGAATACAATGAAGATGAGCTGGGGGTGGTGTACTACAACTACCGCCATTATAACCCGGTTGATGGCCGCTGGGCAGGGCGGGATATGTGGTCCTCAACGAAAGATGATTACAAGGTGGTAGACAACGAGATTATATTT
>JAZLHB010000074.1:0-27976 GCA_045616565.1 Akkermansia sp.
CCACCGCGCATCCATGTCCTTCTGCGCCCTCTTGTGTTTGTTCCACTCCGCCGGGGCCTTGCCCTCCTCCTTGATGCGCTTGTTCTCCTCCCTGCTGTTGCGCTCGCGCGGCGCCTCCTGGAACGATGCGTCTATCGCCACTCCCTTGCTGAACTTGATGCCGGCTTCCTCCATCACCTTCCAGAATGCGTCGAACAGCCCGCGCGCGCCCTCGGCTCCCAGCCTTTCACGAAACGCCCATATCGTGCGGGCGTCGGGTATGTCGTCCACCCCGCACAGCCCCACGAAATCCTGGAAGCTGCGGCGGTCGCTGATGCAGTACTCCGTGTCCTCGTCGCTCAGGTCGTAGAGCGTTTGCAGTATGAGTATGCGGAACATCACCACCACATCGTAGTGCGGGCGCCCCTTGTCGCTGTAGTGGCACAGCTCGTCGAGCTTGGGGCGGAACGCCTCGAAGTCGATGTAGCCTGACAATTTGTCCAGTCCGTGGCGGATGACGGTCTTGGGGCGCAGCTGGAAAAGGTCTCTAAGCGGAAGCGATGGCGAGGGGTGTTTCTTGGACATATCCGTGTAACGCGGACAGTATAGCACTTTTCACGTGTTTTGGAATTCTTAAATGATATGATTCCTCATTTTTTTCCGACCATACCCTCTCAATCACCCTTTTCGGTTAAATAGAAGTCCCCTCAAAATAAAAACGCACCGAAAAGCGGAAAAAATGCACATGTGTCCCAATGATTTTTGGGAACCTATGAATTCATGCGGTAGGGTTGATGGTACGCCAAGCGAATCTTGGAAGTTTTCGTAATGAGCAACGGGATAGTGGAGCCACCCCGCCATTCGTCCAGCCTCCGCTGCGCGGCGGCGTGACGAGGCGGGGTTACCCGGCGGAGACCTGCAACGCTCGGCACCCACGGGTTTACACCCGTGGCTACGGGCCCCTTCGGGTGCGCTCCGCCATACGGCGGAGCTTTATTTCCCGTGCCTATCGGCGCGGAGCGATACCTGCTTCATCTGGCATGCTGCCAGATGAAGCCCTGTGATTCGCGCGAAGCGCGCATATTGAAAAACTCCGCCGAATGGCGGGGTGGCTCCACTATCCCGTTGCACATCTCTGGCCGCCTTTACTGATAAAATTCAAAGAGGGGGCTTCAATTTTGGGCGATTTTCCTAACGATCACCCATCAGCTCGTTGCAAAATGTGAATCCATTTATTGGGACACATGTGGAAAAAATGACTTGGGCGGAGTTTTTTGCTTCACGCGCGCGGGGGAGCGTGGTATGATGCCTGCATCATGGACTTAGACGAACGTGAAATCAGCGCGGAGACGATTACCCCGCACTTTGAAAAATGTTTTGGTCACAAGCCGCAGGTGATAGCGGCGTCCCCCGGGCGCGTGAACCTGATAGGCGAGCATACGGACTACAACGAGGGCTTTGTGCTGCCAATGGCGTTGAACAAGATCAACGTGGTTGCAGTGGCGCCCTCACCCACCGGCAAACACCGCTGGGTGGGAGCCATTGGCGACGAGATACTGGAAATCGACCCGGCAGATGCGGACAAGGTGGGCGACCCGTTCTGGAGCAACTATGTGCGCGGCGTGATCTGCATGCTGGAGCGCCGCGGCATCCAGGTGCCGGCGGTGGATATGCTCATTGATTCCAACGTGCCGCGCGGGGGCGGCCTTTCCAGCAGTGCGGCATTCGAGGTGGCCGTGTGTACGGCACTGGCCGCGCTTTGCGGCGCGGATGTACCCCCGACGGAGCGCGCGCTTATCGGCCAGGCCACAGAGCACGAGTTCGTGAACGTGCCCTGCGGCATCATGGACCAGTTCATCTCCGCGAACGGCCAGAAGGACCACGCGCTGATGCTGGACTGCAAGGACCTTTCCTACAAGCTGATACCCATGACGGATCCCGCCGTGAGCGTGCTGGTGATTGATTCCGCCGTGAAGCATTCCCTGGCGGACGGCGGGTACGCCGCACGCCGCAAGAACTGCGAGGACGCCTGCTCCATTCTGGGCGTACACTCTCTGCGCGAGGCCACGCTCGAACAGTTGGATGCCGCCAAGGACAAGCTGGGCGACCTCTGCTACCGCCGCGCCCGCCACGTGGTGGGCGAAAACCTGCGCGTGCACGAGTTTGCCGCCGCCCTGGCCGCGAGCGACTGGGATGCCGCCGGGCGTGCCATGCGCGGTTCCCACGCCTCGCTGCGCGACGACTTCGAGGTCTCCTGCGCGGAGGTGGACACGCTGGTGAGCCTGACGGACACGATACCCTCTGCCGCTGCCGTGTACGGAGCGCGCATGACGGGCGGCGGATTCGGCGGCTGCATTGTGGCGCTGGTGAAGAGCGATGCCGTGCAGCAGGTGGCGCAGGAGATGCTGGACGCCTACCGCGACGCCCTGGGCATTGAAACCGCCTACCTCATCACCCGCCCGGGTGCGGGCTCCCGCATCCTGTACCAAGCTTAAACTCAAACCAAGACAAAAACGATTATGAAGAAACTCATAACGCTGATGGGCGCCCTGGCGCTCTTACCGTGCAGCGCCTTCGCACAGGAGGCCGCTGCGGAAGCCGCCACCGATACCTTCCCGCTCGCGGTGTGGGAAATGGTGGTGTTCTGCGTAGTGGTGGTCGGAGTCATCGGGCTCGGCATCTGGAAATCCGGAGACCCCACTGAAACAGAGGAAGAGAAGAAGGAGAAAGGTGCCGAAGACTACTTCCTGGCAGGCCGCGGCCTGAGCTGGTGGCTCATCGGCTTCTCCCTGCTGGCCGCCAACATCTCCACGGAACAGTTCGTGGGCCAGGGCGGCAAGGCGGCGGACTGGCTGGGCTTCGCCATTGCGGGCTTCGAGTGGCTGGCCGCCATTGTGCTGGTCATTGTGGCCTTCACCTTCCTGCCCATGCTGCTCAAGCGCGGCGTCACCACCATCCCGGAGTTCCTTGAGGCCCGATTCGACGGCATCTCCCGCGTGACGATGGCTATCGTGAACCTGGTCATCCTGGTGGGCGTGCCCACCGCTGCGGTCATCTTCGCCGGTGCCACGGTGGTATCCGGCTACTTCTCCCTGCCGGTGTGGCAAGGCTGCATCATCATTGCGGTGTGCGCCACCGTATATGTGTATGTGGGCGGCCTGAAGGCCTGCGCGTGGACGGACCTCATCTGGGGCACGGCCCTGGTGCTGGGCGGCGGCGTGGTGGCCTACCTGGCCATCTGCGCCCTGGGCAACATGGACATGGCATCCGCTGCCGGCAAGGAGGTGCTTGAGACTGCCTCCGTGGCCTCCGGTGCCACTGCTGAACACATGCAGAGCTCCGGCTCCGCCTTCATGGACGGCCTCGCCCGCATGTGGACGCTCAACAGCGGCGACGCCACATCCGCCGTGAACGGCGTGGGCGGCAAGCTGCACATGATGCGCGACATCTCCGACCCGGAAATGCCGTGGACGGTGTACCTGCTGGGCCTGTGGATCCCGAACTTCTTCTACTGGGGCCTCAACCAGTACATCATGCAGCGCACCCTGGCCGCCAAGAGCCTGGAGGAAGGCCAGCTGGGCGTGGTGTTCGCAGCCTTCCTGAAACTGCTCATCCCGTTCATCGTGGTCATCCCCGGCATCCTGGCCTACAACCTGTACCGCGATGACCTGGCCGCCAAGGCCGACAGCAACGCCAAGGCCGTCATCGAGAAGGTGGAGAAGGAGGCCGCAGCCGCCAATCTGCCCTACCTGTACACGGTGGATGCCAGCCGCCTTATCCGCGACGACTCCGACGATGAAGCCGCCAAGTGGCACGACCACAACCTGGAGGTTGGCCTGGCCGCCGGCCTGACCAACGAGGAGATTGAAGCCCTGAAGAACGAGCCCAAGTTCGGTGACGCGTTCAAGGACGGCGTTACCCCCGAAGCCGTGGTCCGCGTGCAAGACGCCGCCCAGGCTGAGCTTGCCGCCATTCCGAACGCCGAGGTTGCGAAACGCGCCGCCGTGGCGGAAAAGATCATGGCCATCGACAAGATTGTGACGGCCAACGAACGCGCGGATGACGCCAAGTACCTGGAAAGCGCCTCCATGAGCGGCTACCAGTACGACTTCTCCTTCGCCACGCTGCTGAAGAACCTGATGCCCGGCACGGGTCTGGGCTGGTTCGTTCTGGCCGCCCTGTTCGGAGCGGTGGTGAGCTCCCTGGCTTCCATGCTGAACTCCGCCTCCACGCTGTTCACCATGGATATCTACAACAAGACCCGCCAGGTCATGGGCAAGCCCGCCACCCCCACCACCCTGGTGACCGTGGGCAAGATCGGCGTGCTGGTGTGCGCCATCATCGCCACGGTGATTGCGCCGTTCCTGGACAACCCTGCGTTCGGCGGCATCTTCACCTTCATCCAGGAGTTCCAGGCCTTCCTTAGCCCGGGCGTGCTGGCGGTGTTCCTGTTCGGCTTCTTCGTGCCGCGCTGCCCGCGCGTGTTCGGCTGGCTCGGCATTGTGCTGGCCGTGGTCATCTACGCCGCTCTCAAGTGGGCCATCATGCCGGACGAGTCCTACATCAACCGCATGGCCGTGTCCCTGATTGCCGTGGTGCTGGTGGGTCTCATCCTCACCCTGGTGAACAAGCTGCGCAACGGCGAGCGTGTGGTGCTGGAGGACAAGAACGTCATCGAGATGAAGACCTCCACCCGCGCGAAGGTGTGCGGCGTGCTGGTTATCTTCGCCACCCTGCTGCTCTACTACATCTTCTGGTAAAGCAAGGGAAAAAACAAAATTTCAGGCGGGCAACCATGCAGGTTGCCCGCCTCTTTTTATACACTGTGGACCGCCGGGTTATTCGGCGGGGGAATCATCCGCCTTCTTCTTGCGGGTCATGTACTTCATGATGGCGTAGAGCACAGCCAGCAGGAGCACGCCCAGAATCACCAGGTGGGATTCACCCTTCACGGCGGCAATCAGGTTCTCCGGGGAATCCATGATGCCCGGATTCTCCGAGCCAACCTTGTCGCCGAACCAGGCGAGCACCCAGCACCAGATGGCGGAGCCGGTGATGGTGGCCAGGCTGAAGGTAAGGAAGTTCACGCGGGAAAGGCCCGCCGGTATGGAGATGAGGTGGCGCACCACCGGCAGGAAACGCGCAAAGAAAATGCCCGCCGTGGCGTAGTCGCGCATAAACTGCTCCGCCGTTTCCACCTTGTGCGGCGGCATGAAAAAGTACTTGCCCCACTTGTGGATGACGGGACGGCCCAGCAGCAGGGAAATCACATACATGCAGCAAGACCCCAGGTAGGAGCCCACCGTTCCCGCCAGCACCACGCCCCAGAAACACATGGAGGAACCCTCCTGGGAGGCCGCAATGGCAGCCGGCGGCACCACCACCTCGCTCGGCACCGGCAGGATGGAGCTCTCCATGGCCATCAGCAGTGTCACACCCCAGTAACCCCAGTCCTGGATGCACTGCATACAAAAGTTCAGGAATTCATGCATGAGCACATTATGCACATATCGCGCCGCCTGCAAAGGCTTTTTTCTGCTGCAGCCGGAGCATGCGGGCGAAATAACGTTTTGCATTCCGCCGTGCACTTGTGTACAATGGGAGCATGATTTGCGATCAGGTCATCATCACGGGCGCATCGTCCGGTTTCGGGGAGGCGTATGCGCGCCGCCTGGCAGGCGCATGCAAGCAGATGGTGCTGGTGGCGCGGAGAGAGGGAAAGCTGGAGGCGCTGGCCACCCAGCTGCGCGCCGCGCACCCCGGGCTGGAAGTGGCCACCGCCCCGTGCGACCTGGCAGACCCCGCCCAGCGCGCACACCTGGTACAGGCGTTCTCCACGCTGGACAAGGGGGAAACCATGCTCATCAACAACGCCGGGCTGGGAGACCACGGAGACCTGGCGGGCAGCACACCGGAACGCAACCGCGAAATGCTGCAGGTGAACATCTGCGCGCTCACGGAGCTTTCCCGCGCGCTGCTGCCCAAGCTCATGGAACAAGGCGGCGGCATTATCAACATCGCCTCGCTCGCGGCGGAGCTGCCCATTCCGGATTTTGCCATCTACGCGGCCTCCAAGGCCTATGTGGCATCGTTCAGCGAGGCCCTGCGCCTGGAGATGAAGGAATATGGCGTGCCCGTGCTGGCGGTGTGCCCGGGCCCTGTGCACACGGGTTTCGGCGACGTAGCTCGGCGGGAGGGCCACGGCAGCGGCGACGTGCCGTTCAAGAAGTGGTTCTACACATCCATCCCCGTGGTGGTGGAAGGCTCGCTCAAGGCTCTCATCAAGGGCCGCGCGCGCTACTACCCATCCCTTAAGATACGCCTGTGCGCGTGGTTGCTGCGCATGATGCCGCTGCCCGTGCTGCGCCTGGCCATGGGGTTCCGCCCCCGCCGCGCCGCAGCCGAACACAAGAAAGAATCATGATGATGGAGGAAAGGAAACGCTGCGGGCACATGTACCGCTGGTGCCTGCTGGGGGTGCTGCTCATGGGGGCGGGCTCGCTGTACACCAGCGGCCCGGCGCGCCTGGTGCAGGCCCTGCGCGGGGGCGGCAACCAGCCCCCGCGAGAAGTGGTGCGAGAGGTGGTGGTGTACCAACCCGCCCCCACGCCCCCAGCGCAGGCCGCACCCGTTGCGCCACCCGTACAGCCGGCAACGCCCGCCGCGCCGTGGCACCCGGCGGACAGCTTCAGCATGCCCGCCATCACGCTGCCGCCCTTCCCGCCCGCCCTGCCGGAGCAGGCCATGGAGGGCTCCTTCTCCCACTTCACCAAGCTGATGAGCGGCATCAACATGCGCTCCATGGTGGAGTTCCGCCCCGGCGGCACGGCCTCACACGCCCGCAAGCAGAAGGATGCCTACCTGGTGCACCTGAGCATGAGCCTGTACCTGCCGCACGCCGCGAGCGGAGCAGAGCTGGCAGCCGCCAACCCCGCCCTGAAGAAGGTCCTGCCGCAGTACGATGCCCTCATGGCCACCGCCGTGGTCTCCCACTGGTGGGCGCCTTTCATGCTGCACAAGCAGAATGAAATCCGCAAGAACGCCGGCACCCTCTCCAAGCTGCTGGACCGCCACAACTTCTACGATACCGACACCCTGCTGGAAATCACCGCGCCCAACACCAAGCGCAAGGTCCTGTGGATGCAGGCAGACATGGATGTGGTGTCCGACGGTTCGGACGGCGACCGCCTGCCCACCATGCCGGAAAAGGTGCTCAAGAGCGACTACTACCAGCCCACCACCTCCTACCGCTGGAAAAAGCTGGGCACCACCCCCAACCCCCTGCTCAAACCCTGGCAGGAGCGACTGGAGAAACTGCGCAAGGCCGCGCGCCCCTCTTCCTCCGCCATCAACCACGCCAAGGCCGTGATCAACGACCTGAAGGTATTCAGCTACCTATTGGCGGAATACGATCCCTTCATCGTCATCCCGCTCACGCTGCAGGAGGGGCGTGACACCGCCTTCCGCCCGCAGCCGGGCGACTACGCCGCCGTGGTGGTGGGCAAGCGCGTGTTCCCCGCCATTGTGGGAGACTACGGCCCACGCTACAAGTGCGGTGAGGCATCGCTCCGGCTTGCCAAGGCCGTGAACCCCAAGGCCACCTCGTACTCCCGCCCCATCTCAGACCTCACCGTCTCCTACCTCGTCTTCCCCGGCTCGCGCGAGGAACAGGCCGGCCCCATCAACTACGCGCGCCTCAACATGCGCTGCCGCGAGCTCCTGGATGAGCTCGGCGGCCTGGGGCCGGACGCCGAGTTCGTGGAGATGAAGGACCTGCTCCCCAAGCCGCAGGAAGAGAAGAAGGAAAATTGAAGAGCGGAAAGAAGCTCCCGAAACATGCGGAAGCCCCGGCTGGCCCACGGCCTGCCTTATACCATCCATCGTTACCGGCAAAATTCCGCGTTCGTGCGCCGCTAGGAATAGGCTTGACCGCAGGCGGTTTCAGCGTTAGAATTCCTGCGGACAATATTTTGCCTATTATGTACAATCCCGAATTCAAAAACCGTTTGGTAACGGACCTGGAGGGCCTGAAGGCCGCCGGCCTGTTCAAGCAGGAGCGCTACATCGACACCCCGCAGTATTCCGAGGTGGGACTGAAGGATGGCAGCAAGGTCATCAACATGTGCGCCAACAACTACCTGGGCCTCGCCAACCATCCCGAGCTGGAGAAGGCGGCCAAGGAAGCCATCGACCGCTGGGGCTTCGGCATGGCCTCCGTGCGTTTCATCTGCGGCACGCAGACCCTTCACGAGCAGCTGGAGGAGCGCCTGAGCAACTTCCTCGGCACAGAGGACACCATCCTCTTCGGCTCCTGCTTCGATGCCAACGGCGGCCTTTTCGGCGCGCTGCTGGACAAGGAGGACGCCATCATCTCCGATGCCCTCAACCACGCTTCCATCATTGACGGCGTGCGCCTGTGCAAAGCCGCCCGCTACCGCTACAACAACAACGACATGGCGGACCTGGAGGCCAAGCTGCAGGAGGCCAAGGCCAACGGCGCCCGCACCATCATGATTTCCACGGACGGCGTGTTCTCCATGGACGGCATCATTGCCAGCCTGGACAAGATTCACGAGCTTGCGGAGAAGTACGGCGCGCTCGTGCACTTCGACGAGTCCCACGCCACGGGCGTGCTGGGCAAGCGCGGCCGCGGCACGCATGAGCACTGCGGCCTCTTCGGCAAGGTTGACATCACGAGCGGCACCTTCGGCAAGGCCCTGGGCGGCGCATCCGGCGGCTATGTTTCCGCCAAGAAGGAAATCATCGACGTGCTGCGCCAGAAGGCCCGCCCGTACCTGTTCTCCAACAGCGTGATGCCCGCCATTGCCGCCACCACCATCAAGGTGATCGACATGCTGGAGGCCTCCACGGAGCTCACGGAGCGCGTGCAGGGCAACGCTGCCTACTTCCGCAAGGGAATGGAGCAGTGCGGCTTCAAGCTGGCAGGCGCCGGCCACGCCATCGTGCCCGTGATGATCGGTGATGCCGCCCTCTCCCAGAAGATGAGCAACCGCCTGCTGGAGCTCGGCGTGTACGCCATGGGCTTCTTCTACCCGGTGGTGCCCAAGGAGCAGGCCCGCATCCGCACCCAGATTTCCGCCGCCCACACCACGGAGCAGCTGGACCGCGCCATTGCCGCCTTCCAGAAGGCCGGCCAGGAGCTGGGTATCATCTAAGAAATCCGCACGCGATTTTCAAAGGGCCGTCCGGTAGCAAACCGGGCGGCCTTTTCCCATACCCGCACGGAAGGGCTGCCAAGCATGCGCACCCATAGAAAAAGACGCCCGGCCAGAAGGCCGGACGGCTTGTGAACATTCGTTGAATTGGTGTTTACTTCTTCTTGCAGCAACCCTTCTTCTTCTTGAAGACGGAGGAGGGCTTGAACGCAAGCGTGGTGGAAGCGGCAATCTTCATGGCCTCACCAGTCTGGGGATTGCGACCGGTGCGGGCGGCACGGGTCTTCATCTCAAACGTACCAAAGCCGACAAGCTGGACCTTGTCCTTCTTGACAGCGGTGGAGATAGCACAGAGGACAGCGGAAAGGGCCTCTTCGGCGCACTTCTTCGTCGCTTCCTTACCAAGTTTCGCCTGAATCAGGTCAACGAGTTGAGTCTTGTTCATAGGCCTTCATAATAGCACGGCATGCGCCTATTTCAAGAGGAAAAGCGGGAAAAAACGCAAATTTTGCAAAAAAAGCGCGTTCCCTTGGGTGGAAACGCGCAAAAAAACAGGAAGAAAAGCCTTGACATCACCATTTATGGGCGCAAATGGCATCCTTCATCTCACGCACGGCGGCGGCCAAACCGATGAAGATTGCACGCGCGATGATGGTGTGGCCGATGTTGAGTTCCGTGAGGAAGGGAACGCGGTTGAGGTCTTTCAGATTGGCGATTTGGATGCCGTGTCCCGCATGCACCTCCGTGCCGAGTTCATGGGCGCGCGTGGCTGCGGTGACAAGGCGCGCGGTTTCCGCAGCACGCTCGGCGCCCTGCGTGTTGGCGAAACGCCCGGTGTGCAATTCCACCATGGGCGCGCCAATGGCCGCGCTTGCCTCCACCTGCGCTACATCTGGATCAATGAACATGCTCACGCGGCTGCCATTGTCCATGAGCGCGGCAACGAGCGGCTTGAGCTCATCCATGCGCGCGGCAACATCCAGCCCGCCCTCCGTGGTGATTTCCTGGCGGCGTTCCGGCACCAGGCACACATAGTCCGGTTTCAGGGAGAGCGCAAACTCCAGCATGGCGGGGGTGGCACCCATCTCCAAGTTGAGAGGCAGTGCAATCTCACGGCGCACTGCGAGAGCATCCGCATCCTGCATGTGGCGGCGGTCCTCACGCACATGAAGCGTGATGGAATCCGCGCCGCCCTGCATGGCCGCACGCGCGGCATCCAGCACGGAAGGTTCGCAGTTCGGCAGGTGAAGCATGGTGGCGTAGCGCGCCTGGCGCAGCGTGGCCACGTGGTCGATATTGACTCCGAGATGCATGGTGGTTTAAGGTATGGAGAGATGAAGAGACAAGGCACCCGGGCGGCAGAATCCATGCGCGCCCGGGTGCGGTGAATGTTAATGCAGGAAGTGGCGGGCCCCGGTGAACACCATGGCAATGCCGGCTGCGTCTGCAGCGGCAATCACCTCCTCGTCGCGAATGGAGCCGCCGGGCTGGATGCACGCGGTGGCACCCGCATCAATGGCGGTCTGCAGGCCGTCTGCAAACGGGAACATGCCATCAGATGCAATCACGCTGCCCTTGAGCGACAAGCCGGCCTGCTCCGCCTTCCACACGGCAATCTTGGCGGAATCCACGCGGCTCATCTGGCCGGCGCCGATACCGAGCGTGCCGTCCTTGTCCGTGAAGACAATGGCGTTGGAGTGCACCTGCTTGCATACGCGCCAGGCAAAGCGCATGGCCTCCAGCTCTTCTGCGGTGGGCACGCGCTTGGTGACCACCTTGCCCTCCAGGTTGTCGAGCCCTTGGGCCAGGTCGTCGCGCTTCATGGTCATGATGCCGCCGGGAGCGGTGCGCACCATGGGCAGCTTGCAGAATTCCTTCCATGCATCCAGGTCAATCTTCATGATGCGGCAGTTCTTCTTCTTCTGCAGGATGGCGCGGGCCTCCGGCTCGTAGTCCGGGGCGATGATGACATCCGTGAAGATGGCGCCCACGATGCGGGCGAGTGCCTCCGTCATCGGGCGGTTCATGACAATGACGCCGCCGAAGGGAGCCTGCGTATCCGTCTGGTAAGCGCGCTTCCAGGCTTCCACGAGGTCTTCGTCGTCCTGGCCCACGCCGCAGGGGTTGGTGTGCTTGAGGATGGCGACCGTGGGGCGGCGGAAGTTCATGATGAGGGATGCCGCGGCATCCAAATCCAGCACGTTGGTGTAGGAGAGCTCCTTGCCCTGCAGCTGGGTGAAGATGGAATCAAAGTTGCCGTAGAGCACGCTGGGCTGGTGGGGGTTGTCTCCGTATCGCAGCGTCTGGTTGAACGGCAGGGAGAGGGAGAAGTTGTTGCGCGTGGATTCCTCTGCGCGGTGGCCCAGGTAGTTGGAGATAGCCGTATCATACCCGGAGGTGCGCATGAACACCTTCACCGCCAGCTTCTCTCGCGTCTTCAGCGTGGTGCTGCCGGCGTGGCTCTCCATTTCCTCCAGCACGGTGTCGTAGTCTGCGGGATCGCTCACCACGGTGACAGCGGCGTAGTTCTTGGCGGCTGAGCGCAGCATGGACGGACCGCCGATATCGATTTTCTCAATGGCCTCCGCCAGGGTGACACCCTCCTTGGCGATGGTTTCCTCAAAGGGATAGAGATTCACGCAGACGAGGTCGATGGTGGGGATGTTGTTGTCCTTGGCCTGCTGCTGGTGCTCTTCCAAATCACGGCGCTGGAGCAGGCCGCCGTGCACCTTGGGATGAAGGGTCTTCACGCGGCCGTCGAAGAGCTCCGGGGCTCCCGTGTAGTCGGATATTTCCGTGACGGGGAGACCAAGCTCCTTGAGGTAGCGGCAGGTGCCGCCTGTGGAAATCAGCTGTACATTCTGGGCCACCAGGCCCTTGGCGAACTTGTCGAGCCCGGTCTTGTCGGAGACGGAAAGAAGGGCGCGTTCAATCTTGGAGTTTTCCATAGTGACGAATCTGTGTTAATTCCGCCGGAGGCGGCACGGCAAGGTAAACCGAAACCGCGAAAAAATCAAGTCCAAATTACCGCAGCGCATGGTGCGGCACACGTATTTCTGAAAAGCGCGGTACATGTTTATGTTGACTTTTGGGGGCATGGGGCGTATAGTTTCGCGCGTTATGAGCGAGAACGCCAAAAGCTACAAGGACACCATCTTTCTGCCGGACACCACGTTTCCCATGCGCGGCGACCTGACAACGAAAGAGCCCCAGCGGCTGGAGAAATGGGAGAACGGCAAGCTTTACGAGCGAATTACCGCGCGCCGCAAGGCGCAGAACGCCCCGCGTTTCATATTGCACGACGGCCCCCCCTTCGCCAACGGCGATGTACACATGGGCACCGGGCTGAACAAAGTGCTCAAGGATTTCATAGTGAAGAGCAAGACCATGGCCGGCCACTACGCGCCGTTCATCCCGGGCTGGGACTGCCACGGCCTGCCCATAGAGGCCAAAGTGGTGAAAGAGGCGCAGGGGCTGGAGCCTGCGGAAATCCGCCGCCGCTGCGCAGAGTTCGCCCTCGGCTACATCGACCAGCAGCGCGCATCCTTCCGCCGTCTCGGCGTTTTCGGAGACTGGTTCCACCCGTACATCACCATGGAGCCCAAGTACGAGAGCCACATCCTGCGCGTGTTCGCCAAGCTCGTGGAGCAGGGAGCCGTCTACCAATCCCTCAAGCCCGTGCAGTGGAGCTACGCGCACCACACCGCACTGGCAGAGGCCGAGGTGGAGTACATGGAGGACACCGCCACGTCCATCTTTGTGGCATTCCCCCTGGTGGAGCCCGTGCTCGGCACAGAGTGCGAGATGACCATCTGGACCACCACACCGTGGACCCTGCCGAGCAACCTGGCCGTGGCGCTGCACCCGGATTTCACCTATGTGCTGGGCACCTACGCCAAGGAGGGCCGCGAGCGCAACTTCATTGTGGTGCGCGAGCTGATAGAAACCTTCACGGAGAAAACCGGCTGGGCCCTGCAGAAGGAGCTCGGCACGCTCAAGGGCAGCGAGCTGGAGGGCAAGAAGGCCCGCCATCCCTTCCTGGACAGGGATTCCCTCATCATCAACGCCCAGTATGTGACCGTGGACACAGGCACCGGTGCCGTGCACATTGCACCCGGCCACGGTATGGACGACTACATTGCAGGCATGCAGTACGGCCTGCCCATCCTCTCCCCCGTGGACGACGATGGCAAGTACACCGCAGAATGCGGCGTGCCCGCCTTGGTGGGCAAGCACGTGTTCGACTCCAACGAGGACGTCATCGCCATGCTGGTGGAGCGCGACCGCCTGCTGGGACGTGAGGAATTCACGCACCAGTACCCGCACTGCTGGCGCTCCAAGACCCCCATCATCTTCCGCGCGGTCAAGCAATTCTTCATCAGCATGGAGAAACTGCGCCCCATGGCCCTGGAACAAATCAAGCAAACCAAGTGGCTGCCCGCCTGGGGTGAAAACCGCATCTACTCCACCGTGGAAGCCCGCCCGGACTGGTGCATCAGCCGCCAGCGCACCTGGGGCGTTCCCCTGCCCGTCTTCTACGATGCACAGGAGCAACCCGTGCTGCAGGCGGATATCGTCCGCAAGGTGGCAGACCTGGTGGAGAAGCACGGTACCAACATCTGGTTCGAGCTCACCGATGCCGAGCTTTGCGAGAAGCTGGAGCTTCCCGCCGGGCTGCGCAAGGGCAAGGATACGCTGGACGTGTGGATTGATTCCGGCTGCTCCCATGTGGCAGTGCTGGAGAACCACCCGGAACTGCAGGCCCCGTGCGACGTGTACCTGGAAGCCACGGACCAGCACCGCGGCTGGTTCCAGAGCTCGCTCATGCTCTCCTGCGCCTGGCGCGGCACCGCCCCGTACAAGCAGGTGCTCACCCACGCCTTCGTGGTGAACCAAGACCGCTCCAAGATTTCCAAGAGCGCCCAGGGAACCTACCAGAAGCCCACCAATGCAAAATACTTCTATGAGAAGTACGGCGCGGACATCGTTCGCCTCTGGGTCAGCAGCGTAGACTGGCAAAACGAGGTACCCTTCGGCGAGGACCTCTTCAAGCAAGTCACCGATCCCTACCGCCGCCTGCGCAACACCCTGCGCATCCTCTTGGCCAACATGAAAGGCTACAACGGTGAGAAACCCGCCGCCATGGAACCGCTGGACAAGTGGATCCTGGCCCGCGCCAACGCGCTGGTACGCGAGGTGCGCGCCGCGTACGATGCCTACGAGTTCCGCAAGGTCTTCATGGCCATCAACCAGTTCTGCACGAACGACCTCTCCGCGCTCTACATCGACATCACCAAGGACAGCCTCTACTGCGATGCCGCCAACTCCCCGCGCCGCATCAGCAAGCAGCACGCCATCGCCAGCGTGTTCGATACGCTCGTAAAGCTCCTCGCCCCCATCCTCGCCTACACCTGCGACGAAGCCTGGGAGCACGCCGGACACACGGACTCCGTGCATGAGCAGGACTTCCCGGAAGCGCTGCCCGCCACGCCGGAGGAGGACCGCATCATCGCAGACTTCGACCGACTCCAGCAAATCAAGGGTATCATCCAGGTCGCCATCGAGGCTCAAATCAAGGCCAAGGAATTCAACAAGAACAACGAAGCCGTGGTGGATCTCACCATCCCTGCGGCCGAGGCACCCACCGTGGCCGCCCTGCTGCAGGACAAGGAGTTCGCCAAGGAGTTCTTCATTGTGGCAGATGTGAACGTGACCACGGGAAACACCCTGGCCGCTGCCGCCCACAAGAGCGGCTACGCCATGTGCCCCCGCTGCCGCCGCTACGAACCCGCCGCCAACAAAGACGGCCTCTGCGCCCGCTGCGCCGCCGTCATCGGCTGAGCCCACGCACCAGAACCATTCCCACCCGCCGCCTGCCGTCCACACGGCTGGCGGCGGTTTCCTTTTCTCCAAGGCTACTGCAAAAGAGAAATTGAGAACCGAAAAGCGAAAGCATTTTCTTATGTTTGCGCAAAAAACATAAAAGTTTTATCAAATTCCTTCACTTTCCGCTTGACTTATTACCTATCGAGGCGTAAAGTGAAGTCGAAACAGCAAATTTGTCATGATTGAAGAAGAACTGCACACACTGATAGAAACAATCCAGCGCCGCGGCTGCGAGTGGCAAACCATGGAAGTCAAAGCAGCACACGACGGCTGCCCGGAGAAACTGTACGACACCATGTCGGCATTCGCCAACCAGGACTCCGGCGGGATTCTCGTGTTCGGCCTGGACGAGCGGAAAGGGTTTGAAAAAGTGGGCGTATACGATGCCCAGGCACTTCAGAAAAGAGTGATGGAGTACGGAGAGCAAATGAGCCCGGTGGTGCGCCCTGTCCTAACGGTGTACGATGAAGGCGGCAAGGTTTTTGTGGCAGCCGAAATTCCCCCGCTCGACATCGCTGACCGGCCATGTTTCAAAAAGGCGCAAGGGCGTTTGCGGGGTGCCTACCTGCGAGTGGGTGATGCAGACAAACCCATGACGGAATACGAGGTGTACAGCTACGAGGCCTTCCGGAAGCGCCTCAGAGATGACGTGCGCCCGGCCGAGGGAGTCTCTGCAAACATGTTGAATCTCCGCCAGCTGGAGGATTACCGGGCCAAAATAAGAAGCGAGAGGCCCAATCTGGACCAGCTGGCGGAGGAGCAGCAAGACGAGTTGAACGGCATGACAAACAACGGGCGCACGACCATGGCCGCCCTGCTGCTCTTCGGCTTGTTCCCGCAGGCAAGCTATCCGCGCCTCTGCATTTCCGCCACACGCATACCCGGAAGAGAGATGGGGGAGGTAGATACCGCAGGCAACCGCTTCCTCGATACAAAACGCATTGAGGGCACCATCCCGGAAATGCTGGAAAAGGCGCTGGATTTCGTGCGAAACAACATGCGCACCTCTACCGCCATTGACGCGCTCACCGGCCAACGGACCGATATTCCGCAATACCCGTTGGATGCCGTGCGCGAGGCAATTCTGAACGCACTTGTACACCGTGACTACAGTATCCACACCGAAACCAAGCCCATTCAACTCAACATGTACGAGGACCGCTTGGAAATCACTAATCCCGGCGGATTGTACGGGCGTTTGACCATCGACCAGCTGGGGCACACGCAACCGGACACGAGAAACCCCGTTCTGGCAACGGCTATGGAAATCCTGCACCAAACAGAAAACCGCTACTCCGGCATCCCCACCATCCGGCGCGCCATGGCGGAGAACTATTTGCCGGAGCCGGTGTTCACCAACAACACGGGAGAGTTCAAAGTAACCCTGTTCCACAATCACTATGCTCAGCATGCCTTCCCCGGTGAGGATGGCTTTGAGCTCGGTGAAGATGCGCCCTGCGATTATATTGGCCCGCAGGTGACGGCTGCGCCGCGCATCGCCGCAGACACAAAACATCTGCTGGAATTCTGCCGAATTCCCCGCTCGCGCGCGGAAATTATCGGTTATCTCAAGATATCTTCCGGGCAATATGCCTTGCGGCGGTATTTGAATCCGCTGCTGAAAAGCGGTGCCATCCGCATGACAATCCCGAATTGCCCGCGCAGCCGGGCGCAAAGATTCGTTACCGCCAAACCGGTTTAGGCTTCAAAACGGCAGCACCGTGTGCTTGCGCCGGTGTACTCGGCTGCGCCCGCTCCAAAAAATCAAACCAACTGCCGCCGGCCGTCTCCATGGCCTGCGGCGGTTTCCTTTTCCCGAATTTGCCAGAAAAGTGAAAATTAAAAGTGAAAAGTGAAGAAGATTTGTTGTGTTTTCGCCCATAACATAAGAAAACAACTCAATTTCTCTTCACTTTTCATTTCACTTTTTACCTATTGGGAGCATAAAATGATAAAGTAACGCTCCAGTTCTTGGAATCCAATTCCTCCAGCGCCGGGGCGAGTTCATTCAAATCGACGTCATCTGCAACCCCGATGCCGATTTCGCTACGCTCCTTCGCCGAGCAAATGGAATCCGCAATATGGTAAACGGAATCCACATCCAGCTTGCAGCCGGTGAACATACCCCGCCCCCTGGCCAGAGAGGCCAGATCACCCCTGAAGGTCCGTAAACTCCGGCACCCGTAAAACATCCATTCCGCATTGCGCAACTTGGGGGTTGGTATATCGAAAGAGGCCAGGGACTCACACTTGTTGAACATGCTACCCCCCTTCACCAGAGATGGCAGGTTGGAGCACAGCTTCCGCAGGGAACGGCACCAGTAGAACATCATTTCCCCATCTTGCAGGGAACTCAGGGCAGAATCGAACCGGCGCAGGCTCTGGCTCATGTGGAACATGTGCGCGCCGTACTTCAGGCGGGGCATATCAGATGCAAACTCTACCAGCTTGCGGCTTCAAAGAACATACAGCCGGCCTCGTACAGTGAGGGCAGGACTCCCTTGAAACGCTCCAGGTTGCTCCAGCTGAACATGTGGACCCCATCCTCCAGCAGGGGCAGATCGCCTTCCCACGAAACCAGGCGAGAACCCCTGAAAAGGTTTCTGCCACGGGCAAGCGTCTCCAGTCCCGCCGTGGTGTGGTCAACCTGGGTGATGTCCCTCAGCGGGGATGCGGGGCAGTAGTAGGGTGGTGTTTCGTTTGTGAGTTTCATGGTGGGGAATGGGCGGGGTGCGGTTGTGCACCCCGCCCTGTGGTGTCGCCGGTGGACTCAAGAAGCAAAGCCGAAAGGCTTTTGCTCGGGCTGTTGGGCTCTTTGGCGATAAAGCAGACGGTCTATGGCTACGGCAAGGTCCTCTTCCTCTATTCGGTCATGGTAGGCGCGGACCGCGCTCATGGCGGCCTCGTCCACCACATGCGCCACATCGGAAAGCGGGTGGTCCAGCAGCTGCCCGGCATACGGCTGCAGGTTGAAATCAGCGTGGGGGCGCTTCTCCAGCGCGTAAGCCAGCACATCCTCCACCTCCTCTTGCGCGGGCATGCCCACCTTGATATGGGTACCCATGCGCCCCGTGCGAAGCACGGCGGGGTCCAGCGTGTCGATTAGGTTGGTCATGCCCACCACCAGAATGTGCTTCTCCGCGGCGGTCTGCAGGCACTTCAGGAAGCTGTCCACCTCCTCCTTGCTGTGGTTGTCGTGGCTGGAAAGCCCGGCGCGGTTGGGCATAAAGGCATCCATCTCATCAATGATAAGGATGGAAGGCGCATTATCTGCCGCCCGCTGGAAGCACTCCTCAATCTTCTTGGCGGTCTGGTGGATATAGGAACTGCCGATGCTGGACGAATCAATGCGCTCCGTGTGCCAGCCCAAGTGCTCCGCCAGACGCTCCACGGCAAAGGTTTTGCCGCACCCGGGCGGTCCCTCCAGGATAAAGCCCTTGGGGAAGCTCATGCCCAGCTTGGCATAGTCGTCGAACCTGTTGACGATATCCACCACCTGTTCGTTGAAAAAGGACTCCAGCTCGGCGCGCCCGCGCAGGTGGAAGGCACCGGAAGTGGGATTAAGGCGCAGGTGCCGCTTGGCGGCTTCTTCCAGCTCTTTCGTCACCTGCTCTGCCTCCACACGCATCTCGTCCGTCACCTCCAGCGGCCGAATATCCACGGAATCGTCAAAATAGCGAACGATGCTCTGGTAGACGCGTATGTTCATCTGGTGCGATGCATAGGCGTCTGCCAGCTCACGGTTGAAATGGTGGCGGATAAGCACGATGAAAGTGGCCTCGTCCATGCCTTCCAGGTTGAAGATGCAGTGCTCCTCCACGAACTCCTCGATGGTGGGGGTCTTTTCCGTCCTCTTCAGTTTGCCGAACAGGCGGATAGCCCTCTCATGGTGCTCCTTCACGGCCTCTTTCATCTGCTCGTGGGCGCTATCCTCCTCTTTCTTCCGTCTACGGCGGCGGGGCGGCTCGTTCTCGCCTTTCAGCTCTTTGATGGTTTTCAGCAGGTCCTTCCGCTCGCGGGCGCTTGCTTTTTGCAAGGCTTTCAACTGCTCGGCAAGGTCCTTTACAAGTTGTTCCAGTTCGTGTTTAGTCATAGAGTTTTATCGGTGTGAAAGTTATATTTAGTAGTGAAAGCGCAGGCGTGCGGGGTGTTTCTTCCCGCTACTGCGAAGAAGGTGGTTAGAGATTTATATAATGGTAGTTAGAACGCCTCCGTCAGGGGAAGGGCATCCAGGAGTCCTGCTGGCAGACAGCCATAGCGGCGGGGAGTTGACACAAGCGGTGCATCATAAAGGGAAGTAGGGGTATTATACGCTTGGGGGATGGTCTTGTCAAGTGTTTTCTGATTCGAATCACAGAAAATCGAGTCATACGCTGCGAATCGCATACGGCCGTGCAGGCGAGGCTTCCCCCGCAGGCGGGAAAGTACGGATAATGGCGGCAGCCCCCTCCACAAAGCGGCGCATGCGCTGCATGCCGGCGTGCGGCTGCAGCGTACTCTCATCCATGTACAGGCTGCGCTTGAGCACCAGCTTGAGGGAAACGACTCGGGCATCCTGCCGCTGGTAGGCCTGCGGCACCTTGGAATCTGCAAAGGGGGCGTTCATGGCGAAGGAAAGCTCGTTCCTGTAAGCGCAATCCGCCACTGCGCGTGCCAGGGCGGTCGGGCAGTGGTAAGGGTCGAACCCAATGCACACATCCGGCCGCTCCGTGCCGGCCATGCCGGGCAGGTTGTAGCTTTCCGGGTAGCTTTGCAGATTCAGGATGCGCGCGCGGTCGTGTATCTCCAGGCTCGCCCTGGTGAAGCGCGCCAGGGTCTCTTGGTGCGTGCGGTAGCACCTGTTCAGCAGGGTGCGGCGGCGGTGTTCGCTGGGCAGTTGCCGGATTTCCGTACCATCGAACGCATGGGTGGGAACCACCCCGCAGCCCGCGGCTGCCAAGGGTTCGCGGGCATCGTCCTCAAAACATTCCGTGTCCACCACCAAGCGTGACAAGGGCGCAATGACGCGGTGGCAGGTGCTCTTGTCATCGGGGGCAAGCTCGTCCAGGAACAGGTCTGCAGACATTCGCGCCAGGCGCTCCTGCTCATCGCGCGGGCAGGAAAGCCCGCAGTGCTTGGGCAGCGCGGTGGAAACATGCGGCATGTTGATGATGAGCCGCGGATGCTTCACAAAAAGGCCGATTACCTTTTGGAAGCTCAGCGGCTTGCGGCACAGCAGGTCCCGGTTCGTGACATGCAGCGCCTGCGCCAGATTGCGCATGCCCACAGTGCGGGGCGCGTTCACTATGCATTGGGTGACGGAATCGAAGGCCTCTGCGCGCCAGCAGCCGGAAAGGCCGAAAACGTGCAGCAGGCGGTAGCAGGTGTGCCCCTCCGCGTTGGTGTAGCGCCAGGGGGTGTCCTCCTTGGCCGCCCACACGCGCAGCATGTCACCCAGCGTGAGCTTGGGCGCGCCGCCGTACATGTGCACGCACATGGGCGGTATGGGAGCTTCGCCGAGCTCCGGGGTGGAGCAGATGGTGTCTGCGTTCTTCAGCAATGCGGGGATGTTCATTGCTATCATCTCTCGTTCTTCCCAACGGGGAGGCTTGTTATTGTCCATGGTATCGTATATGGGTTTGCGGGTTGGAAGCAACATGGACGGGGACACCCCCATGGGCAAAAAAAAGGCCGCGGAATCTGCCCTGATACAGGGACAGCGCCACGGCTCGTTCACTCATGTACAATCAGGTTCACCTGAAGGATTGACCTTAGCCGTCACATTGTTTGCCGATTGCCGCAAGGCAATCTCCGCGAATTACGGCTTCGCGTCGGCCCAACAGGGAAAAACCTCCCCTTCTGACGGGAGGTATGATACCACAGCTCCCCGCTTTTTGCAAGTCTAAAATGCGTGCATCAAAGAGCCCGCCCCGGAGAACCGGGACGGGTCTTTTGATACATCATACGCACATACACATGCTGTATGAAAGGGGGTCATCCGCCCGCCCCCGCGCGGCAGGGGCGGGCGGAGGGAGTGGGTTAGAAGGCGTACTTCACACCCACGCTGCCGCTCACGCTTGTCTGGTGAGAACGGAACTCGGAGGAGACGTTGCCGAACACGCCCCAGCGCTGGCCCACGGGGATGAGGGCGCCGCCGTTCACGCGGAATCCGCATGCACCGGCATCCGGGCCCTTCTCCTCGAAGGTCTGGCCACCGGCAATGAACGTGTTCTTCACCACGGCATCGCGGTCACCCGCATCCGCCACGAACATGGCTTCAACCGCCAGATAGCCGGGGTTGTTCTTCGGGCCGAAGCTGTAGGTGTAGCGTCCGCCGATACCGAAGTTCAGGCTTGCCACGTCGTCATACTCCGAACGGAGCCCGGCGTTGCCCATGCCCTTCTCTGTAAGGCCACGGAACTCGCCGAACACCAAATCCGCCTGGAAGACGCCGGAGAAGTTGTGCTTCTCGTTGGCAATCACCGTGGCTACCGCCTCATAGGAGAGATCGACCAGCATGGCGGAGGAACTGCCCTTGGCCGTGCCTGCGTAGCCGTGACCCGGAGCATTCACCGCCGCATGGCGGGTGGTGTCGAAGTCATAGCTGCCCAGACCAAGCGTGGCGGTGTGCGTCACGCTGCGGCCGCGGCGAATCATGGCAACGTCCAGGTAGAGGGCGTCAGACTTCAGGTCCACGGGACCGCAGTCACCCTTGGAGCGGTTGTAGCCCAAGCTGATGCCGCCCAACCACTCGTGAGTGATGGCATGCACGCCGCTCACCAGGGCACCCACGCTGTCGCGCTGGTACTTGGGGGCAATGCCGCCCTGCACGCTGGTGGTGCCACCGGTCACGGCTGCAGAGATGGCGGTGGACTGGATGCCCGGGATGCGCTCTCCGTTCTCATAGCGGTAGTCCACTCCGGTGGAGAGGGCCTTCAGGTTGGCACGCAGGGCCTGCAGGTGGTCGTGGGCGTCGTCCGTGGCCATCTTGGCCACAGCTGCCAGACCGGCACCACCCAGGCTGTCCAGGGCGGCACGGGTTTCCTCCGCGCTGCGGGTGTGGTGGAGGGCATCCATCACAGAAGCCATCTCGCCGTTGATTTCCGTGTGGTCCTCAAGGTCGGCCAGGGCAGCGGAAGTGTTGCGCTGGTTCTGGTTGAGGCCGGCCACGCTGCGGAAGTTCTTGCTGAAGACGATGCTGTTGCCGTCCGCATAAGCGTTCAGGGTCTGCAGGTTGGAGATGACGTCCTCGTTGGCGGCACCTGTCACCTTGCCGGAGACAAAGGCCACGCGGCTCTGGTCCGCAACCTTGGACTCATCGCCCATGGCGTTGAGCGTCAGGGTCACACCGTCAAGGTCGGCCACGGGGGCATCCACCTTGTCGATGGTGTTCTTGTCCATGTCCATATCCAGGGTGAGGGCGGTGTTCTTGGAGAGCGCAAGCCCTGCTGCCTGCACCGTGTCCACATGGTTGGCCTCGCCAATCTGGAGAGTGGCGGCGGCATCACCCATGTCCACAGCGCCCACCTTGGTGCCGTTGGCAAGCTTCAGGGTGGAGGCATCCTGCACGTTGATGGCAACATTGCTGGCGGCATCTGCAATCACCAGGGCATCGCCACCGGTCTTGTTGATGGCGCCGTCACCGGTGATATGGCCCATGATGAGGGCCTTCTCGCCAGCGTTGACAATGCCGTCCACATTCACGACCTTGGCAGCAACAACAGAATTGCTGATGGCGGATTCGCCATCCTGGATGTCGATGGTGTTCTTGGCTCTCACCGTGGAGTTTTCTGCATTCAAGCCTTTGCCGGCCGTGATGTTGCTGACCTCCACCGTGGAGTCAGCCACCGTGATGGCGGCTTCGGTGCCCAGGTTATCGGTCATGTAGAGCTCGGAACCGTTCACAATCTCGACATCCCCGGTCAGGCTGTCAAGCGCCTGCTTGACGGTACCCTTGGAGTGGTCGATCTTGAGGCTCTGGATGCCGTCGATGGATGTGAGGGCAAAGGTGGAGTCCTCCACCACCAGGTTCTCGGCATCCACGCGGGAGGCAGAGAAATCGGCGTTGTTGCGCAGCACAAGCGTGGTGGTGTCAACCTTCGTCACGTCAAAGGTCACACGTGTGCCATCCAGCGTCAGCGTGTCGGCTATCTGAGCCTCCGTAGCGCGCAGGACAGCATTGTCACCCAGGGTCAGGTTGTCCAGGTAAACACCGGCGGTGGATGCCATGGAATTCCCGTCAAGCGTCAGGGTTGTGCCCTGAATGGCTTGAGGCGTGTTGATAGTGGAATCCGTGAGCACCAGGCCTTCCTCAGAACCCACAGAGAGGATCTGGGCAAACAGCTCCATGTTGGAGGCCGTGTCCGTACCCTCGCTGCCGTATCCCATGTAGATCAGGGTGGCCGCCTCTACTTCCGTGTAGGCGTTGGAACCATTGAGCGCACCGATTTCCACGTAACTGTTGGGGGAGATGATGTAGTTGCACGCATCTTCGTCAACCGCACCATCCACCGCAGTCATGGTGCCGATGTAGATGGAGCCGTTGCCGCAGGTTTCACCGTAGACCTCGCTTGTGGTGGTGGCGATGGTCACGGTGGTGTCCTGCGCGTTGAACTCGTCAATGATGATGGCGGTGTCGTCCTTGCTCAGGCCGTTGGCGTAAACGGTAAGTTCCGTGCCGGTGCCGGAGAGGGAGCCGACCCATGCCGTCTTCTGAGCGGTGGCAATGGTGTCGGTGCCGTCGATGCCGCCGATGTTGACATCACCGCGCAGAGCGGAGAGCTCGTTGCCCTCGCCGGAGACGGTTCCGCCCACATAGACATAATCACCGTTGAAGGATGTGAGGCTGTTGGCATCGCCGTCCAGCTTGCCTTCAACGTGGACAACGTCCTCGGCGGCAAGGGAGTTGCCGTTGCCTTCGATGTCCTGGCCGACATAGATGTAACCCGTGTTCGAGTACAGCTGGTTTTCATTGCCCTTCAGGGAGCCGTCGACACTCACTTCCTGCTCGGCGAGCAGCTTGTTGGTATCGCCCTGGACATCACCGGTCACCTCCACAGAGGCTGCCGCGGAGGTCAGGAGATTCTGGTCACCGTCCACCCCTGCGGCAGTCACGCTGTCCTGTGCGTCCAGCGTGTTCTCGGAGCCCGTGACCACGCCGGCGGTAATGCTGCCGCCGGCCGTCAACACGTTGGTGTCGCCGGTGATATCGAGGGTCTTGATGTCCTCTGCGGCGGTAAGCTCATTGGAGTCGCCGGTAATGTTCCCGGTCTCAATGTTGTTTGCTGTCAGGACATTCTCGTCACCGGTGATGTCACCTGTCTTGATGTCTTCTTCAGCGATGATTGTGCTGGAGGAACCGTAGATATCCCCGGTCGTCACATTGGTGGCGGCAATCACGTGATGGGAGGAAGCGCTACCCTCCGTGCCGATATCACCGATGGTGATGTCGCCCTGGGCGGTCAGCGCACTGTTCTGGCCGGTCATGGAAGCGATGTCCATGTCACGGTCCGCATACAGCACGTTGTCCGAGCCGGAGATGTCTCCCTCGATTGCGATGTAGCCGGAGGCCATATCCTCGGCATATACCTCGGGGGTGACACCCGGTTCAGAAATCAGGTTGGCCACCTTGTAGGCGTTGATGTGGACCTTGCTGGCGGAAAGGTCGCCCTTGAGGGTGAGGGAGGCAATACCGTCACTCACAGGGGTGACAGAGTCGGAGACACCGTCATAGTAGGTGATAGTTTCCCCCGTTGATTTGCAAATCTGGCCTGTTTCCAGCAGTTCGTAGTCGTCACCAATGATACGCTGCAGCTCCTCGTTCTCATCCAGCATGGGCTGGGTGACGCGGTCCAGGATTTGGAGATCTACGCCATCGAGGAAGGCGGCCTCATTCACACCGCTGTTGACCTCGGAGCCATTTGCCAAGATTTTTGTTTCGGCAGTATCAGTGCGCAAAACGAGCTCTCCGGCGGTCACGACAGTACCATCTTCCAGCGTGCCATTGATACGTGCCACATAGTAGTAGGTGTATGCATCGTAGGTCTTCTCCTCGCCGGGGGTGTACTCGTACCTGTTAAGTTCCGTGATGATGGTGGAATCCTTGGCGGGTGCCCCCATAACGCCGGGGTTCGTGATGGAATCCAGCAGCACATGCGGATTGAGGGAGTGCTCAGCAGAGGCCACTGTGGCACCGTCCGCCGCAGCAACTTCCGCCAGCACAACCGTGGCGCCGTGGAGACCGAGATTGAGCTTCTCATCGCTCAAGGCGGGAGTGGTCAGCGTGCCGCCAATCACATTGAGAGTGCCCTCGGAAGCGGCATCGATATTGGCGATATAAGACTGGGTGGCCTTATTCGGCGCGCCCACCGTCAAAGTGCCGCCCTCCTGCAGGTGCATGGTGCCCACATGGGCTCCGGCCCGGGCCTGGGTGGTGGCATCTCCGGTGATGGAAGCATCAATGATGGAGACCTGGTTCCGGAAAGTGGCATTTGTGTCATCTCCGCTCTCCTGGTAGTTGTTGATGTAAGAGGCATCGCTAACAACCACGGAGGAACCGCCCTTGATTTCGGCATTGCCGAAATAATGCTCGGCCTTTGTCGGGTCTTCGCTGTCCTGGGAGTAGAAGGTGCCGATTTCCAAATTGGAGGCATCATCAATCACGATGCCGGCACCCTTCACCTCGGGAGCACCATCGTTGGCTTCCACCACAGCACCGATAGTTCCGGTATCGTGGTTGAGCACCAGAGTCTGCTCATCGGATATAAGCGCTGTGTCCAAGGCGATACCGGCATTGGAAATGGTGGCCGTGTCCTCGGCCGCATCGCGGATGGCCAGTGTGTCGGCATCCACGGAGGCATCGCTGTCCTCGCCACCGTCGATATCAAGACTGGCATCGTTCTTCACCACAATCTTGTCGCCGGCGTTCACCTCCACCATGCCGGAAAGCTCGGAACCCGTACCGGTAACGATGACGCTGTCTCCGGCATTGATTACGGAGCCGCTCACAACAGCGCCATTCTTAATGACCACATCCGCTGTGGCGTTTACCGTGTTCTTGGTAACCACGCCCTCGGCATCGGTGTACTCCTGCAGCGTGCTGTCGGAGATAATCACATCGGCCAGCACGGCGGGCTCGGCCTCGCTGTCACCGGCGGTGATGGTAGATCCTTCCACCAGGCTGCCGGCCAAAATTTCCACGCCCTTTGTACCCTCCACTTCAGCCAGGGCTGCATGGATATCCTCAAGGATAACCTTCTCTGCAGCCTTGACGGAGGAATCCTCGTGAAGGCCGTCCAGATCGCTCTCGTTGCCGTGAGCCAGATGCACGTTGCCCTCTGTAGACTCCACCGTACCATAAACAGAAACATGGCCGGTGGTATTGCCGGCATCAATATCCTTCTTGGCTGTAAGCGCGGAATCCTTGTCCAGGTCAAGGCCAATCAGGTCGGCCTTGCCATCAAGGTCCACATCACTGCGGACAGCCACCAGGGTGGTGGCGTACACATCGCCCGCCACATTCAAATCTGTGTTGGCGGCGGAAACATTTCCGAAACGGGTATCCGTGGTACCGATGCTGTCAGCAGCAACGCTGCTCACTTCCGCCCCGTTACCGTATGCGCCGAGGTTGCCGGGGCCCACCAGGGCGCCCATGGACACCTCGGAATTTTCACGGGCGGTGACATCGGGGGTATTGACGAGCTCTTCCGCGTGCAGGGTCTTCTTCTCTGCATCCGTCAACGTGGACACGTCTCCATTGAGCACCACGAGGTCGCTCAAATCACCGACGGTTGTATGCCTGGTGCCGACAACCGGCACGTTGTCCACAATGGATACGTCCTCGAGCACAACCCTGTAGCCGCCCTCGGCAACCTTGATGTCGTCGGCAACGATGTCGAGCAGGCCGTCATACTGCTTGTCCTGATCGGGCTGCAGGTCCGTGCTGTTGGCACCAAAGTGGTTGTTGAAAATCAGGCTCCTTCCTGCGGTCAGGGTTGTATCGCCGCTGATAAAGCTGGCATGCACCCCCTTTGTAAGCTCGGTCGCCTGGAAAGAGATGTCCTCGCTGGCAGTGTATGTGTTGCCCGAAGTACGGTTATACACCTCGGTGAACAGGATGTTCGTATCCGTGATGTCGTTGGCGTGTGCGTTGTACACACCGGATGTAATGGCGATTACGGCAGCGATAAGGCTGGCGCGCAATCTTACTGGCAGATGTAGTTTCATGCGTTGATGTATTTTGGGGTTAAAGTTAGGAAGAAGCTCGTTGCGGGCCCTTCCGGGACACAGATGCAGTATTGCGTCTGCATGGTTATAATACCGCTTTACAAAAGCGGTATCTTTTTGTATACTAGACAAGTAACTCACCACAAGTATTCAAGAAATGACAGAAATCAACAAGAAAAACCGCAGCAAACTCATATGGCGACGAGTATCGTTTCGGTATCAATCGCCGCGCGAAGTACCGTTATCGTATTTCCAACAATTCGCAAACCGTTGTATTTCAACAACATTGCATAAATGAACAAAACCGGCTGCAAACCGATTGAAGAAAAAAATCAAAAAAAATTCAAGGGAGGACTTGACTACGCTTTTGTAAACCGTATGAAAAAGAGAGATACAGATGTAGCAATCTATCTGCTGGAAGACAGCGGAGTAAAGCCGAGTGAGGCCGCGCGGCTTATATTGGAAGGAATGGATGAGCTGCGCAACAGCGGCGGCACCCCTGCGGAGCGCTTCCAAGTCTTGAAGCAATGCCTGCGGGAGGGGCTGAAGGCGCACCGCGAGAGCGGCAGCGACACCACCTTTGGCGAGGCGGTGCGGCTCACGCTGGAAGGCAAGGCGGGGCAGTCTCCGCGCACGGTGCAGGATTTCCGGCAGTGCATGAACCGCCTGATGGAGAGCGTGGGGGGCTTGCGCGAGAGGCCGCTGAACAGCATCGGCACGCAGCACTGCAC
>JAZLHB010000075.1:0-4277 GCA_045616565.1 Akkermansia sp.
CGCGGTTGTTTCTACAATATGTCTCGGTGGCACGCCACCCCGTCAACTCCAAGGCTGGTATTATGTTCACAACCAATTCTAGCACACGAGTCTAGGGGGGCGTGCCGCTTTTCTGCTCCGCTACAAATCTGCCGGAGTGCCCTTTTATTCGTGATGCCGCAGATGGCATCGTAGACGTAGTGCAACGCCTTGACGGACTACGCCAACATCACCAAGCTGTTCTTTTCGTCGCAGATACCCATGCTGGCCGCGAGTACGCTTTCACCCATGGCTCCGGTTGTGCTTGCGGAGGAGGAAATAAGCAATAATCAACCTGTTGCTCGCCCGCCAAAGCGGCGGTGGCAACATGCGTTCACCAAGAAGGCCCGGTTGGCTTGGAGCCAACCGGGCCTTGTGATTGTTTGCAGGGGCGCTGCGGGGGTTACACCTGCTCCGCAGTGGCCCGGGCTTCCTTGGCCTGCCTGTTGCGCTTGATGAGCCAGACAATGAGCGCGGCGGCCAGCACCAGGATGGTGATGCCCAGCAGCGGCCTGTACCAGATCCATGCAATCGCGATGGTGATGAGGCTCAGGATGAGAGCCAGCACAGCCGCCACGGTCGAGGTGGCCCCGCCGATGAGCGTGCCGATGAACGGCACCACGTCTCCCAGCACGGAAAGCGGGCGGAAAATCATGTTCAGGCCAATGAACATGAGGAACCAGCCGGCCGCGCGCAGCAGCCAGGTGAAAATCACGTTGTTGCGCTCCGCCGTGGTGAACAGGTCGTCCGCCGTCTGCGTTCCCATGCCCAGCAGGGCCACATCTCGGTTGCTCTTGGCGTGGTAGGGCGTGAAGGTGTCCCCGGATTGCACGTAGACAATGCTCACGGCTTCCTTGGGGCCGATAGCCTCCCAGGTGACGCGCACATCGCCAATCTGCGGGTTGGCGGGATCCACGCTGCAGGGCTCCACGGTTTGCACGGGCTGCTGCGCGGGCAGGGGGGCAGGCTGCTGCACGGCGGGCTGGGGAGCGGCCGGCACCTGTGCCTGCGGGGCGGGGGCCGGGTTTTCAAGCTCCGCCTGCTTCACCTTGAGCTCCGCCTGCTGCACGGCAAGCTCCCTCTGCTTGATGGAGGTTTCTATGGCCTGCTTCTGCTCCGGCTGAATGTTGGGGTTCTGCACGGTGAGCTGGAGCTGCTGCAGGTTGAGGCGCTGGCGCTCCAGCTCCAGCTTGGCCTGCTGCACGGCCACGGATTCCACGGGCTTGGCCTGGGCGGCCTCCGCCTGCTTGACGATTATCTCCTTCTGCTGGATGCCCTGCTGCAGGCGGGTGATTTCCAGCTGTGCGGCCTGCTTCTGCACCGGCGGGGCGGCGGGGCTCTGCAGCACAAGCTGCTGCTGCTGCACCTGCAGGTTCAGCTGGGCAATCTCCAGCTTGGTGCGCTCCACGTCCACAGGTGCCGTTTGCTGCGCATTCGCGGCAACATTCCGGGCTGCCAGCGCTCCCTGCTGGCCGAATCCCAGTGCGGCGGCCGGGGCGCTCGCCGCGCCCTGCACGGGGCGGCCGATGTACAGGTACTTGTCAGCCACGCGGGCGCGGCCCTTGAGGTTCTCCGGGATTTTGTACTCTGTCAGGGAGTAGGTCTTCTCATTGCTGATCTTGTTGATCATGTCTGCGGAGAACTTGAAGGCGCCGAACTTCACGCTTTCCGCGCGCTGCTCCTGGTCGCCGGCATCATTGAAGAAGACGGTGTTGTCATGCCCGGCCTCCTTGAAGTTGGCGGAGCTTTCAGGGCGGTCGCACCACTTCTTCTCGTAGGTGTAGGTGGTGACGGTGGTCTCGCTGCCGCCCATGTTCTTCTTCTTCTCGGAGCGGGAGTGCTCCACCCATTGGAAGTACTCCACGCTGCGGCGCAGCATGATGCCGTTGTGGTCTATGCAGAACACGCTGTCCTTGAGCACGTCCTCCGTGGTGGCATCGCCGCACATGTGCACCAGCTTGCCGTTCATTTCCGGGTTGATTTTCGTGATGTCCTCCACCTCCACGGTGGCTCCGCGCCCTTCCTCCAGGGCCTGCGCCACCTTCACGGAGTTGCCCTCGTTCCAGAAGAGCAGCGGGAACGCCACCAGGAAGAGGATGAGACCAATGACGATACCCTTGATGGAATCACCGAGCCGGCTGCCCCAGCTCTGAGTGGTTGTTTCTGTGTATGCCATAATGCTGTTGCTTGTTGTTTGGAAATAAGCAGGCCACCCGTGGCGCGTTGTGGAGGCGTGGCAGCGGGTGGCCTGATGTTAGGTGGTGGTTGCGTTCTTTAGTTGGGAACGAAACGGGAGCGGCCGTTGCCCACGTGCAGCATGCCGTGCGTTCCCTCGGGAATGGCGCCAAACTGCTTGTAGACGGGCTGCGTGACCGTGTAGGTCTTCTTGGAGCCGTCCACCCTCACGGTGAGCTCCTGTGCGTGCGTGCCAACGGCTTCAGAGGCTCCGCGCCCTGCCAAGCCGCCCAGCAGACCAAAGCCTACCGTGGAAACCACGCGGCCGGATCCGCCGCCCAGCAGCTGGCCTGCGCCTGCACCGACTGCCGCGCCGGCCAGGGAGCTCCAGCCCTTGGTTTCATTGGATGCGCTCGCGCGGACATAGCGGGCTGCTATGACCGTGCCGGGCATGGTCTCGTGGACTCCGCCCAGGTCGTCGAAGGAGATACGGTCGTAGTTGGACATGGAGGTGCAAGAGGGCACCAGGACAGTTCCAGCGGCAAGAATTGCTGCGATATAGTGCTTTGCTTTCATTTTCTCTAATGGTTTTTTTGTTAGGGAAAGCCCTGAGGCTTCTGATAAGTTAGCGCACGAGAGGGGCCGGGTCAAGTATATATGACTCTTTTTTTTGCAAAAAAAATGGCGGGCAGGTGCCGTGCACCCGCCCGCCGTGAATGTGATGTCGCGTTTGCTTACGCTTTGTCAAAGACTTAGGCGATGGAGTCGCCCAGCTTCTTCATAGCCTCGGCAGCGCGGTTGGAGTAACCCCATTCGTTGTCGTACCAGCCGCAAACCTTCACCATGTTGCCGCCCACCACATAGGTGAAGCCGGAATCGAAGATGCAGGAGTGCGGGTTGGACACGATGTCCTGGAGCACCAGGGCCTCCTCGGAGTACTCGAGGATGTGCTTCATCGGGCCCTCGGCGGCCTCCTTCATGGCGGCGTTCACTTCCTCCACGGTCACGTCCTTCTTCAGGATGGCCACGAAGTCGGTCAGGGAGCCGGTCGGGGTGGGCACGCGGAAGGAAGCACCGTTGAGCAGGCCCTTCAGCTGGGGAATCACCTCACCGATGGCCTTGGCCGCACCGGTGGTGGTGGGGATGATGTTGATGGCGGCGGAGCGCATGCGGCGCGGATCCTTGTGCGGAAGGTCCAGGATGCGCTGGTCGTTCGTGTAGGAGTGGATCGTGCTCATCATGCCCTTCTCAATGCCGAACTTGTCGTTCAGCACCTTCACCATCGGGGAAAGGCAGTTGGTGGTGCAGGAAGCGTTGGAGACGATGTTGTGCTTGGCGGCATCGTACTCGTTGTCGTTGATGCCGATGCAGAACGTCAGGTCCGGGTTCTTGGCGGGAGCGGAGATAAGCACCTTCTTGGCGCCGGCGGTGATGTGGCCCTCAGCCTTCTCACGGGCGGTGAACAGGCCGGTGGACTCAAGAACAACGTCCACGCCGAGCTCCTTCCAGGGCAGCTGGTCCGGGCCCAGCATGCCGCCGAGGATCTTGATCTCGTGGCCGTTGACAACGAGGATGTCCTCGCCCTTGATTTCAACGGTGCCGTTGAACTTGCCCTGCGTGGAGTCGTACTTCAGCAGGTGGGCGGTGGTCTCAATGGGGGTAAGGTCGTGGATGGCCACAACCTTCTCGAGTTCAGTCTGGGACATGGCGCGAAGGACATTGCGGCCAATGCGCCCGAAACCGTTAATAGCGTACTTTGCCATAATTGGTGATGTGAATTGAGTTGTTAAGAACCCCGCCAAGCCACCTGGCCCAACCGGGCGCGCAAATTCTACACCCCCCGCCCTGCGCCGTCAACACAAATTTCAAAAACGGTGGCAAAAAAAGCACATGTGTCCCAATAAATGGCTTCATGTTTTTCAACGAGTTGATGGGCAAACGTTAGGGAAATCGCCCAAAGTTGAAGCCCCCCTCTTTGGATTTTATCAGTAAAGGCAGCCAGAGATGTGCAACGGGATAGTGGAGCCACCCCGCCATCCGTCCGCCTCCGCCAAGGCTACGGCGTGACGAGGCGGGTTGGCTCC
>JAZLHB010000076.1:0-2523 GCA_045616565.1 Akkermansia sp.
GGCCGCACCATCCGCAACTGGCGCGCCTTCCTCTCCAAGTTCGCCAGAAACTACGCAGACCGCCTCAAGCCCGCCGCCAGATCCACAATCCGCAACATCAGACTCCAAAACAGCAATGCAACCCATCTCGATGAATACTAGCCCCATGCTCGCCGCGCCACTCGTCCCCGCCACGCCGGAAGACGCCCTCGCCCGCATGCAGCGGCTCATCGCCGCCGCCCCGGACGACAACCCGGCGCCCGCCGCACCCGCCAGGGATGTGCAAGTCATACCCTTCAACCTGGACGGCGTGCATCAATCCGTGGTGGAGGCCCACTCCGCCGTCAAGAACTGGCTCAAAGCCATAACCACAGGCGTCATCCCGCCATTCTCCCTCACCATCTCCGGCAGGAGCGGCTGCGGCAAAACCCACCTCGCCAAAAACGCCGCCGCCTACCTCAAGCAGCGCGGCATAAGCAAAGGCTTCTACCTCTGGTCGGATGTCGTCAAACAGTACAAGGCAGACGCCGAGCACACCCTCCACAAACTCGCCAAGTACACCGTCCTCATCCTGGACGATGTCGGAGCCGAGAACATCTCCGGCGAATACTCCCTCGGGCTCGCCGCAACCGCACTCTGCGACGTCGTCGAGAAACGCCTCGGCAAATGGACCCTCCTCACCTCCAACCTCACCACCTCTGAAATCGCCAAAACCTACGACCCCCGCGTCGCCTCCCGCCTCATCCGCAACGGCGGCCGCACCGTGGACATGTCCGCAGCCCAGGACTACAACCTCACCCGCAACACGGAAAGGAGGCCCAATGAATGAGCTGGCATTGTTTGCAGGAGCCGGTGGAGGAATTCTCGGTGGACAGCTACTTGGCTGGCGTTGCATCGGCGCGGTCGAGATTGAGCGGTATCCCCGCGAAGTGCTGCTCGCCCGGCAGCGAGACGGAATCCTCCCAGAGTTCCCGATATGGGATGACGTGCGGACATTTGACGGGAAACCATGGCGCGGCCTCGTCGATGTCGTCAGCGGCGGCTTCCCATGTCAGGACATATCCTGCGCAGGAAAGGGCGCAGGAATCAACGGCGCGCGAAGCGGACTTTGGGCAGAAATGCACCGAATCATACGCGAGGTTCGACCCCGGTTCGCATTCATGGAAAACTCCCCAATGCTCGTTTCTCGCGGGCTTGGACGAGTTCTCGGAGACTTGGCCGAAATCGGGTATAATGCGGTTTGGACGTGCCTATCCGCGGCAGATTGCGAAGCCCCGCACAAGCGCGAGAGGATATGGATACTTGCAATGCAGGCACATGATACCGACACCGACATGCTGCAACGCGCCGAATGCGGGGAGCAACACCAACGGCCCAAAGAGCCTGCTGGATGTAGCGCGGACGGGGTGGAATCCTGGGCAGCAATGGCGCACCCCGAACTCCAGAGACTACAAGGGAGTCATCCGCGACCCGCAGAAAGTGGAGGCGCGCCTTGCGGCGGGGAAGTTCCCGACTCCGCAAGTGGCGGACAACAAATTCGCCTACAATTCCAAGAGGGAGAACATAGAGGCGCGCAAGGGAAAGCACCAGATGTGCTTAGCCCATGCGGTGCAACAGGAAGAGCTGGAAAAAGACCCCAAGGCAACACATGGTGGAGCATTGAACCCCGATTGGGTAGAGTGGCTGATGGGGTGGCCTCTCGGGTGGACAGACTTAAAACCCTTGGAAACGGACAAGTACCAATCGTGGCTGCAACAGCATTCCGTCTTCTCTACCGCCAACTGACAAACCTCGAATATCAACCATGACCCAAAATCCAAACACCATGATCGCATTAGACCTCGCAAACAACGCCCTCGCCCTCTTGGGCGAGCACCCCATCCCTGGCATAGACCCCAACGGCACCCTGCCCCAGCGCATGTGCTACCTCCACTACCACCCCACGCGCCGTGAAGTCCTTTGCGCCCACCCCTGGTTCTTCGCCAAGCGCAAGGCAACCCTCCACAGCGCGGAACCCGTGGACGAGGGCGTGCACGCCGTGCCGCACCCCATCCCCGCAGACGCCCTCCGCATCCGCTCCGTGGACTGCCCAGGCTGGACCCAGCGTGGCCGCATCATCTTCGCGCCGAAACAAGACATAGAAGCCACCTACACCCGCGATGAGGAAGACCTCCACCTCTGGTCATCGGACGCCCTGTACTGCTTCACCAACCTCCTCGCCGCAAAAATGTGCATCCCCCTCGTCAACGACACCTCCCTCCGCGCAGAGCTCGTAGTCCAATACGACATCCGCCTCCAACAAATCAACCATTAACCTCCAAATCCAAAAATGAAAAAGAACACCAAAACAATCACGTTCCAGCACGCAGCCGCAGAGCTCCGCGTGTCGGACTCAACCATCCTACGCCTCGTCCAGCGCGGCACGCTCCACGCCACCAAGCCGGAGCTCGTCAAAAGCCATTGGACCCGCCGCATCGTCCTGGACAGGTCGTTCCAAGACGAGCGCGCCCGCCGCCTCAACGGCCTCCGCTCACCCCGCAGGAA
>JAZLHB010000077.1:0-36783 GCA_045616565.1 Akkermansia sp.
AATGTGTGTACACACAAGGCGGGGCGGGGTGCGGGGGAATGCCGTGTGTGTACACACAAGGCGGGGCAGTGTGCGTGTGGGGATTGCCGTGTGTGTACACACATGGCGGGGCGGAGTGTGGGGGAATGCCATGTGTGTACACACAAGGCGGCGCGGTGTGCGTGGGGAAGCATGTGTGTACACACAAGGCGGCGCGGTGTGCGTGGGGAATGCCGTGTGTGTACACACAAGGCGGGGCAGGAGTGTGCGGGGGCGCTTGGGCTCAGGCGGGCAGATTTGGCTTGAACTGTGCAGGGGAGGTGTGCTATATAAGACTCAACCGTTATGAATATTCAAGCGAAATACACCCCGGTGTTGGACCCGGACTTCATTGCTCCGGTGCTTTGGACGAAGGCTTTCGAGGAAAAGGTGGCCGCAGAGCCGCGCTCCCATGTGGTGGAGCTGGCGCTGACGCGCCTGGACGGCACCTGCTTCCGCTGGAGCGGCAAGCTGCTGCCCAACGAGGGCGAGAACGTGGCGCTCAACCATTTCTATGTGGAGCGCATCGTGAAGTTCCTGCTGTGGATGAAGGGCGGCTGCACCATTCTGGTGGCGGGAGATGATTCCGTGGCGGAGATGCTGGCGGCCACCTACTGTCAGGGCGGTGCGCGCGAGTTCGACTGGGATTTCATCGGTACGCAGATTTACGATCAGCCCATCACCGTGAAGGCGGTGCCCGCCGCAGAGCTGCCGGAGGAGAAATCCACCTCCGTGGCGCTCGGCCGCAACCTGGACGGCTACCGCATCGGCTTTGACCTGGGCGGCTCCGACCGCAAGGCCGCCGCCGTGGTCAACGGTGAGGTTGTCTTCTCCGAGGAAGTGGTGTGGGACCCCTACCACCAGAAGGATCCCAACTACCAGCTGGAGGGCGTGGACGATTCCCTCATCCGCGCGGCCAAGCACCTGCCGCAGGTGGATGCCATCGGCGGTTCCGCCGCCGGCGTGTATGTGAACAGCGAGCCCCGCGTGGGTTCCCTCTTCCGCGGTATCTCCAAGGAGGATTTCCAGCGCGTTATCCGCCGCATGTTCTACACCCTGAAGGACCGCTGGTCCGAGCGCATGGGCAAGGAGGTTCCCTTTGAGGTGGTGAACGACGGCGAGGTCACCGCCCTGGCCGGTGCCATGGGCATGAACGACGACGCCGTGCTCGGCATTGCCATGGGCACCTCCCTGGCCGCAGGATACGTTGACCCGGAGGGCCACATCATGCCCTGGCTCAACGAGCTCGCTTTCGTCCCCGTGGACTACCAGGCAGACGGCGGCGTGGACGAGTGGTCCAAGGACAAGGGCGTGGGCGCCATGTACTTCTCCCAGCAGGCCGTGGCCCGCCTGGCTCCCCGTGCCGGCTTCAACTTCGGTGACATGCCGTTCCCGGAGCAGCTCAAGAAGGTGCAGGCCGCCATGGCGGAGGGAGACGAGCGCGCCCGCAAGATCTACGAGACCATCGGCGTGGAGTTCGGCTACACCATCGCCTACTTCGCCAACTTCTACGGTATCCGCAACCTGCTGTTCCTGGGCCGCGTGGCCACGGGCGACGGCGGACAGATCATCATCGACAAGGCGAACGAGGTGCTCAAGGGTGAGTTCCCGGAGCTCTCCATCAACCTCTGCGTGCCGGATGAGAAGACCAAGCGCCACGGCCAGGCCGTGGCCGCCGCTTCCCTTCCCAAGCTCGGCTAACGCACCCCATTCATGCCAGACAACCAGGCAGACGCGTGGATATGCCCGGACTGTGGTGAATCCGTGGATTCATCCGCCCTGGGCTTCCTCGCGGATGTCACTTGCCCCAAGTGCGGCAAGCAGGGCCATGCCCACACCCAGCTCGCCAACTACAGGCTGGAGAGCATCCTCGGCATCGGCGGCATGAGCGTGGTCATGCGCGCGTACGACCCCGCGCTCGGCCGCCCCGTGGCCATCAAACTGCTAAACGACGACTACCGGGACCAGGAGGACCGCATCCGCAAGTTCGAGAGCGAATGCTCGCTCATGGCGAAGGTGCGGCATGAGAACGTGGTGTCCGTGTACTCCGCCGGCTGGGCGCGCGGCCAGTTCTACATTGCCATGGAGCTGGTGGACGGCGAGAACCTGGAGTTCATCATCGACCGCCGCAAGTTCCTGCTGCCCAACCAGGCGGTGGAAATCATCCGCCAAGTGGCGCTCGGCCTCAAGGCCGCTCATGAGGCCGGCCTGCTCCACCGCGATGTCAAGCCCGGCAACGTCATCATCACCAAGAACAAGCAGGCCAAGGTGCTGGATTTCGGCCTCTCCATGGAAAACCACCAGGATGAGGAGGACAAGGAGGAAATCATCTGGGCCACCCCGTTCTATGTGCCGCCGGAGACCCTGCGCCGCGAGCGCGAGGACGTGCGCAGCGATATCTACGCGCTGGGCATGACCCTGCGCAACCTGCTCACGGGTGAGGACAAGCTCCACGGCGAGTTCCACTCCGTCAGCTCCCTGCTTGAGCTCAAGGAGAAATACCCCACCATGCGCAGCACCTACCCGCACCTGGATGCGGAGCTGTGCGACTTTGTGGACCGCATGTCCGCCTTCAAGCCGGACGACCGCCCCGGCGACTACAACGATGTGCTTGCCGAGCTGGCGGAGGTGGCGGAACACCTCTCCAAGGTGGGGCAGCGCCGCGCCACGCGCATGTGGCTTGCGGAGAAAAGGCGTGAAATCATGATTCTCGCGGGGGCCGCTCTCCTGGGCATCATCCTGGCCACCACCGTGGTGTGCTCCACCACCGTGCAGGTGGTGCAGCGCTACATCAACATTCCCGCAGAGTGCAGCGTGCAGGATTGGCAGGATATCACCAAGGCGGAGAACTCCCTCCTTTCCGCCAAGTGGAAAGAGGCCGCCAAACAGTATGCCGCGCTCGCGGAGCGCGCGCAGGACCCCGCCGCGGGCGCCCGCGCCGGGCTGCTGGGAGCCGCGCTGCTCACCATGCAGTCGGAATCCGCAGAGGGGGCCGCCAAATGCATTGCCTGCGCCGGACGCCACCTGGATGCCGCCAAGGCGGACAATATCATGGCCCAGGGCAACTGGCAGGAGATGGAGCAGGCCCTGCAGATGATCAAGGCGGACGATATTCCGGATGCGGAGGTCATCGGCGGGTTGGGCCAGCCCATGCTGCGCACCGTGGCCTATGTGCTGACCGCCTCCCGCGCCATGGATACGGGGCTCACGGATGAGGCCCAGGCCCTGGTGGAAAAAGCCGCCACCCTGGCGGAGAACAGCAGCGGCAGCCTGGGGGAAATGGCCACCATCCTCAACCGCTACAAGCTGGATATCGCCCACCGTGCCGTTCCCATGCTGCGCGGGCGCCTGCAGCGCGTGCTGGCCGGCGGCAAGCTGGATGAGGCCCGCCTGTGCATGCAGCGCCTTTCCAAGATGGAGCTCACTTCCGGAGAGAAGGCCGAGCTTGAGGTGCAGCAGGAGCTCGCCATGGTGGCAACCGCCGCCTTCGAGGCCTTCCGCAAGCACGGGCAGAACCCCGAATTGGCCGTTTCCGACCCTCTTTCCTTCCACGATGCCGCCCGCAAGGTGAAGAAGGATCCCACCTTCGCCAATGAGATGACCTGCCTGGCCCACATGCTGCGCGGCGAGTACTCCAAGGCATTCACCGTGAATCCCTACAGGAACAACGTGGGGTCCCGGAAGCCCTTTGCCGTGCTCATGCGCTCCTGGAAGCAGAAGCTGGACCAGCCGTAGTCTTTCCTGATTCCGTTGCTTCAAGCCCCTTCTCGCTCGCTGGCTTATCCGGCCAAATCCTTGATGGTATCCAGCAGGGCCTCCACAATCTTGGCCATGTTGGTGTAGTTGAGGGTGTCCGGGGTGTCGGTGGCTTCATGGTAGCGGTTGTTGCGGAGCATGGCCGTATCTGTCACCATGATGCTGGGGATGCCCAGCGGGGCGTAGTTGCGGTGGTCGCTGAAATAGAGGACGGAATCCTCTGCGAAGGGGATGTTGGCGCGCAGGGTGCGGATGCGCTTGGAGAGATGCCCCGCCGCGCAGCGCGCCAGGGAGAGTGAATCCATGTTGCCCACCACGGCCAGGAAATTGCCCTTGGCGGGCACCAGCAGGGATTGGCAGGGGAAGAAGGATGGCTGGGAGCCCTCATCATCGCTGAAACACCCCAGCATTTCCAGGCATATCATGCCCTTCACCTCCGCCGCTTTGCACGTCATCGCATGGTGCGCGCTGCCCATGTCCTCCGTGTCGAACCACGGGGGTTCCTCACAGGCGTAGAACACCATTTCCACGGTGTGCCCGGGGTGCTCCGGCATGCGCTTGGCGAGCGCCAGCAGGGCTGCCACCGCGCTCGCGTTGTCGTCCGCCCCGGGATTGGTGTCGTTCTCGTCATCCGGCTCGCAGGCATCATAGTGCGCGCCGATGACGTATCTGCCGGGGCTGGTGCCCTTGCGCTCGGCAATGATGTTGCGGTAGGCGGTGCCGCTGTTTCGGAATTCCTGGAAACGGACCCCGTACCCGGCATCCGCAAGGGTGGCTACAATGAAATCCTGTGCCTGTTGCAGCGTTTCCCCGTATCTGGGAGCGGCGCACAGGGCCTCCACGGAATCCCGCAGCTCCCGCACCGGCGCCGCATCCGGGGCTGGGGGCTCATCCTGCGCGCCGCTGTCTGAGACGAATACCGTGCACAGTACGCCCCACAACGCCAGCGGCAGCGCAACGAGCAAACACAGGCTGATGGCAAGGCCCTTTTTCACGGGAATCATGCTACCATCTTGCGGGCGGGAATGCAAGGCGCGCGTCATACGGCTTTCAAAATCGGGCGCGTTGTGATATAATACGCCCAACGCTATGGATACCCCAACGAACAATTATTACATTCCCACCGTCATTGAGAAAACCAACCAGGGCGAGCGTGCATACGACATCTATTCCCGCCTGCTCTTGGACCGCGTGATTTTCATCGGCACGGAGATTGACGACACGGTTGCCAATTCCGTGGTGGCACAGCTGCTGTTCCTGCAGATGACCGACCCCAAGAAGGACATCCACCTGTACATCAACTCCCCGGGCGGGTCTGTGACGGCCGGCCTGGCCATCTACGACACCATGCAGTTCGTCTCCTGCGACATCAACACGTACTGCATCGGCATAGCGGCCTCCATGGCCTCCGTGCTGCTGGCGGCGGGTACCAAGGGCAAGCGCTTCTGCCTGCCCAATTCCCATGTGATGATTCACCAGGTGCGCGGCGGCGCCCAGGGCACCGCTGCGGATGTGGAGCGCACCATCAATTTCATGATGAGCCTGGACAAGCGCCTCACCGGAATCCTGGCGGAGCACACCGGAAAGGATTTCGACACCGTCAAGCACGACCAGGAGCGCGACAACTACATGACCCCGGAGGAAAGCCTCAAGTACGGCCTGGTGGACAAAATCCTCAAGAAGATGAAATAAGCGGACCCGCCCGCGCAACACCTGCCACACATGGCCAAATGCTTTTTATGCGGCAACCAAGGTAACGAGGGCCGCCCGATGCTCAAGCTCGACGATATCCACATCTGCTACCAGTGCGTGGAAGGGCTGGACTACCGCATGCTCACCTCCAAGATGGGGGATGTGGCTGCGGAACGCCTCGTAGCCCTTATCAGCGGCACCCACCCGGAGGTCCTCCCCCAGCAGGAGCAGGACCAGGGAGAGGTGCTGGAGGTGCAGACCCGCAAGCTGGACGAGCTGCCCACCCCGCAGGAGATGCACCGCAAGCTGGACGAATACGTCATTGGCCAGGACCTTGCCAAGCGCACCCTCTGCGTGGCCGTCTACAACCACTACCTGCGCCTGCGCCAGCAGGAGGACGACGACGGCACGGAGATAGAGAAGAGCAACATCCTGCTTGCCGGCACCACCGGCTCCGGCAAGACCCTGCTGGCCAAGACCCTGGCCCGCATCCTGGACGTGCCGTTCTGCATAGCGGATGCCACCACGCTCACGGAGGCGGGCTACGTGGGCGAGGACGTGGAGAACATCATCCTGCGCCTGCTGCAGGATGCGGATATGAACGTGGCCAAGGCGGAGCGCGGCATCGTGTACGTGGATGAAATCGACAAGATTGGCCGCAAGACGCAGAACGTGAGCATCACGCGCGACGTCTCCGGCGAAGGCGTGCAGCAGGCCCTGCTGAAAATCATTGAGGGCACGGAGTGCAACATACCGCCCAAGGGAGGCCGCAAGCACCCCAACGAGCAGTATATCCGCGTGAACACGCAGAACATCCTCTTTATCTGCGGCGGCGCCTTTGTGGGGCTGCAGGATATCATCCGCAAGCGCCTGGGCTCCTCCGCCATGGGATTCGCCTCCATTGATGAAGACCGCAACACCAAGGAGTACACGGAGGAGGAGGTGCTCGCCAAGGCCATGCCGGAGGATTTCTTCCAGTTCGGCATGATTCCGGAGATGATGGGCCGCCTGCCTATTTTCGCCCCGCTCACCACGCTCACGGAGGACCAGCTGGTGCAGCTGCTCACCCAGCCCAAGAACGCGCTCGTGAAGCAGTACTCCAAGCTGCTGGGCATGAACGGCGTCAAGCTGGAGGTGGAGCCGGAGGCCCTGCGCGCCATGGCCCGCCAGGCCATTGAGCGCGGCACGGGTGCGCGCGCCCTGCGCGGCATCTTTGAGAACCTCATGCTGGATGTCATGTACACCGTGCCCGGCGACCGCACCATCGAGAGCGTCACCATTACCAAGGACCAGGTGGAGGGCCGCGGGGAGGCGCAAATCACGCGCCGCCGCCCCCGCTCCAAGAAATCCGCCTGATTTTCACCGCAACGCGCCATGTTGGTCCTGGGAGTAGAATCCAGCTGTGATGAGACAGCCGCCGCCCTGCTGGAGGAGACATCCTCCGGTGAGGTCAGGCTGCTCAGCTCCGTTGTGGCTACCCAGATTCCGCTGCACCGCATGTACGGCGGCGTCATCCCGGAGCTCGCCTCGCGCAACCACTCCGCCAACATCTCCGCCGTGCTGCAGGAGGCCGTGCAGAAGGCCGGCCGCACGCTGGGGGAGGTGGACGTGTTTGCCAGCACCGCCGGCCCCGGCCTGGTGGCCGCCCTGCTGGTGGGCAACACCGCCGCCAAGGCCCTGGCGCTGGCCGCCCGCAAGCCCTTTGTGGCCGTCAACCACCTGGAGGGCCACATGCTCTCCCCCTTTGTGCTGCAGCCCGGCGGTTTGGTGCCGCACTTGGCGCTCGTGGTTTCCGGCGGGCACTCCCTGCTGGTGGATGTGCACGGCTGCGGGGACTACACGCTGCTCGGCCGCTCCCGCGACGACGCGGCGGGAGAGGCGTTCGACAAGGTGGCCAAGATGCTGGACCTGCCGTACCCCGGCGGCCCGGAAATAGACAAGCTGGCGGAGCAGGGCGACCCCGCGCGCTTTGCCCTGCCGCGCCCCATGATGCATGAGCCGCACCTGGATTTCTCCTTCTCCGGGCTCAAGACCGCCGTGCTTTACGCACTGCCCAAGCTGGTGCCGGGCGGCAACCCGCATGATTTGGACCGCCAGACGCTCTGCGACCTGTGCGCGGGCGTGCGCGCCGCCATTGTGGAGGTGCTGGTGCACAAGGCCATGCGCGCCCTGCGCTCCACCGGGCACAAGGTGCTGGCCGTTTCCGGAGGCGTTTCCTGCAACGGGGAGCTGCGCCGCGCCCTGCAGGTGGCGTGCGACCGCCGCCGCGTGCAGCTTGTGCTGCCGCCCAACAGCCTCACCACTGACAACGCCGCCATGATTGCCTTCGCCGGGCTCCTGCGCGCCAAGGCCGGGCAAACCTCACCGCTGGATACCCCTGTGGATCCCAACCTCAAACTCGCGGGTGCCGCCACCCGCGCCTGATAGCCGCCATGACCCTCCGCGAACGCCTCTTGGAAATACTGCCCGGCCTGCTTCCCGCCCACCCGCAGGATGCCATCAAGGGCACAGAGCTCATCGCCCGCGTGCGCGCCGTGCTCGGCGGGGAATACTCGGACCACTCCCTGCGCTCCCAGTTCTCCTTCATTGCGCTGGACCCGGATTCCTGCCTCGCGCGCATTGAGAACGGGCAGGGGTACTACCTGCGCAGCGGAAGGGAGGATTCTCTCCAATCCATCTTCGGCTCCGGAGCAGATGCCGAGCGCGAGGGCTGCACTCCCCAGCACCGCATGCTCGCCCTCCTGGTACGCCTTTACGATACCTCCGGCCTCGGCGTCTTTGTCTACCCGGCGGATGATGCAGATTCCTGGGAACACCCGGATTTGGTGGCCGTGCAATGGCCCGCCGGGCATTGGACCCCGGACGGCGCCTATGTGATGGATGATTCCCCCAGCCCGCTGCAGGCGCGGTTCCGCGCGGTGTGCGCCGTGGTGGCGGATTCTGCGGAATCCGTGCGCGCCGGATTCTTCCGTGCACTGGCATGCGGCCGCTGGGCGCACGAGTGCGAGCTGGTGGTCATTCCCGGTGCAGACCCGGCCGTGCAAGCCGAGCTGGCGGACCTGGCCGCCGCCTACGGTGTGGGCGTGCGCATGCTGGATGTGGAGGATGCCGAGGCCATGCCGCGCGCGGATGCCATCTTCCGCATGCCTGCAGACCAGGCGCGCGAGCTCCTGGCAGCCATCCCGCAGCTCACCCTGGCACAGCCGCGCCCCCGCGCCGCTGTGGACCCCCGCGCGGCGGATTCCCTCCCCTGTACCGCACCCGTCTTGGCCTGGGCGGATTCCTGTCTCCAGTGCGGCCGCCTGGAACCCTTTGAAATGCGAGTGGCCGTCAACTGAGCCACCCCGACGCCATGCCGGGGGCGGGCAGGAGTAGCGGGGCAGGCGGTTCTTCTTGTCTGGGCTGGCTTGCGCGTGCTATTTGGCATGCATGCAGGAAGTACCCATAGTCCTTGGTTTCACATCCGGCGAGCTTTCCCCGTGGCTGGATTCCCGTTTTGATTTGCAGGCGTACCAGCGGGGGGCGCGCTACTTGAAGAATTTCACGGTGCTGCCCTATGGCGGAATCCGGCGGCGCAGGGGCGCGGATTTCGTGGCGGAGGCGCAGAGCCAGGCGGGGAAGGGGACGCGTCTGATACCTTTCCGCTATTCGGAGGATGATGTGCTTCTGTTGGAGTTTTCCCCGGGCTGCATGCGCGTGTACAAGGACGGCATGCTGCTTGCGGACGAGACGACGGGCGTTCCATACAGCCTGAGTATTCCGTGGACCACGGTGGCGCAAATTTGCGCTCTCCATTTCACGCAGGTGAATGATGTGCTCTTTGTCACCTGCACCACGCATCCCGTGGTGCGCATCTCCCGCTATTCCGACACGGACTGGCGCTCTCAAATCCTGTGGCCGGAACCCTACCCGCGCGCTTCCTATGCCACCAATGAGGATGCCCTCTCCGTCACCTTCGATACCAACGGTGGCTCCGTCACTCTGGAGCTGCCCGCCAACGCCCATACCAGGTTCGACTCATCCATGAACGGCAACGAATATGTGCTGGCGGATGTGGAGGTGCCCGCGCGCACGCTTTTCCGCAACGCCGCCATGGATGCCACCCTGTACCAGTGCCCCAACCTGTCCACCACCACCGTGACCAGGGGCGCGCAGGTTTACGTGACGGAGGCAAACACCAACCACCGCTTGTATTTCACTTGCCGCAAGACGTACAACCCCGCCAGCCACTACCGGGCCGGCCGGCTCAGCCCGGCGGACTATCCGCAGCATTTCATGCCCGGTATCATGCGCCTTTCCCCAAGCGGTATGCCCTATGAGGTGTGCGGGGATTGGGAGCTCACCACGCACGGCGAGTGGAACGCCAACTGGGAGATCTGGCGCACCTATGATACCGGGAGCGACGGCACCCATTTCCTGGATTGGGACTGGACCGCCGTGAAGGCGTTCGGCCAGAGCGGGTACGAGGACCGCAAGAACTGGGCGCTGAGCGGGTCTGAGAAAATCCCCTGCCGCATGATGCTGGTGTGCATCTCCTCCTCCGGCATGCCCATACCGGCCATGATGTCCTTCCGCACCCTGGCCGGGCACCGCGAGTACAAGTTCCGCATCACCTCCGTGCAGAATGCCCGCACCGCCACCGCCTCCGTGGAAAGGTTCTACCTGGATATGCCCACCGGGTTCAAGACCACGCGCTGGAGCCTGGGGGCCTTCGGCATCCGCAACGGCTTCCCCGCCTTCAGCAGCTATTACCAGAACCGCCTGTGGTTCGGCGGCGTGCCGGGGTTGCCCACCACGCTGTTTGCCAGCTGCGTGGATGATTTCATGAACTTCCGCATGGGATCTGATGCCGATGATGCGCTGCACCTCACCATGGCATCTGACGAGCAGAGCCGCATCTGCTGGATGTGCGCCACGCGCGAGCTGCTGGTGGGCACGGCGGAGGGGGAGTGGTCCCTCGTGGCATCCGACAACGGCCCCATCACCGCCACCTCCGCCGCTTTCAAGCGTCAATCCGCCGTGGGGAGCGAGCCCCTGCCGGTGCATGCCGTGGAGAACTCCGTCATCTTTGTGCAGCGCGGCGGCCGCCGCCTGCGCGAAATCTCCTACAAGCTGGAGAGCGACGGGTTCAGCTCCGTGGACCTCTCCCTGCTGGCGGAACACCTTTTCCGCAGCGGGGTGGCGGAGTGGTGCGTACAGCGCGGCACGGATTCCTACATCTGGGTGCTCATGAATGACGGCTCGCTGGCCGTGCTCACCATGAACACGGAGCAGCAGGTCACCGCCTGGCAGCGTGTGGACCTCCCCGGCAGAACCCCGCAGCATATCGCCACTATTCCCAGCCCGGACGGCCTGGACGACGAGGTGTGGTTCGTGACCAGGAACAACACCACCGGTTATGTGGTGGTGGAGCGCATTTGCGCGGACAACAAGTTTGTGGACCTGGAAACGAGCGTGTGGATAGACGAGAACAACGAGTTCACCAACGCCAACCTCCTGATAGGCGGCCCGGTTTGCGCCTGGCGCCCCACCAATCCCAAGAAGGTATACCCCGCCATCATCAACAGCGACGGCTCCGGCTGCGTGACCACCTCTGAAATATCCGGGAGCGAGTTCATCCGAATCGGCCGCCCGTACAATTCCGAGCTGCACACCATGCCCCTGGAGCGGGATTTGAGCTTCAACGCCGTCCGCCAGCTCGGCCGAATCAAGGTGCGCCTTCTGGAGAGCGACTACAATTTCGTCTACAAGAGCTCGCTCGCCCGCAACTGGGAGCAGGTGGACACCAGCACCATCTATGAAAGCACCCCGTATACGGGTGCGCTGCGCCTCTCCCAGATGCCGGACGCCTCTGTGGGCCAGTACCTCATGTTCTACTACAACGCGCTCTCGGAATTCGCGCTCCAGGCCATCACCATTGAGGTGGACCAGCACGGGCGCTGAACGGGATTTACTACGTACAAGGTACTATGTACTATTTAAAATTCATGCGCGCGAAGCACGCGGATTTTCACAAATAGTACATAGTACATAGTACATAATACCAAGAGTCTCGAAAATCCTTTTATCCCAGCAATTCTGCCACGGCTTTTTTCATGGCCACCAGGCCTTCGCGGAGCTGCTCCGGGGAAGTGCCGAAGTTGAGGCGCACATGGGTGGGATCGCCGAAGTTGGCACCGTCGTCCAGGAACACGCCGGCCTTCTCGCGGAAGAACTTGTGCGGGCTCTCCACGCCCAGGGCGGAGCAATCCAGCCAAGCCAGGTAGGTGGCCTGGTTGGGCACCACCTTGATTTGCGGAATCTGCGTGTTGATGTAGTTCACCACAAAATCACGGTTGGCGCGCAGGGTTTCCAGCAGCTCTGCATGCCAGCCCCAGCCGTTGCGGTAGGCGGCCTCTGCGGCGGCGTAGGCAAACACGTTCAGCGTGGGCAGGCTGCAGCCCTGGGCTATCTCGATGCGTTGCTTGAGCTCCGGATTCGGCACGCACATGTAGGAGAAGCAGATGCCGGCAATGTTGAAGGTCTTGCTCGGCGCGCTCAGCATCACCAGGCGCTCCTGCACCTCTGCAGAGAGGGTGAGCGCGGAGGTGTGCTTCATGCCCGGATCCAGCACCAGGTCGCAGTGGATTTCATCGGAACACAGCACCAAATCGTGCTTCACGCAGAAATCGCCCACGCGCTGCAGGTCCTCCGGGCTCCAACAGCGGCCGGACGGGTTGTGCGGGTTGCACAGCAGGAAGAGCTTGGTGTCCGGCGTCACCGCCTTCTCCATGGCCTCCCAGTCGAAGTATGCGTAGCCGTCCTTCCAAACGTGCGGCACATCAATGAGGCGCGCGCCGGCGGCCTCATGGCAATGCAGCATGGGCGGGTACACCGGGGAGCAGGTCATGATGGCACCGTGGCTCTCACCGCAAATGGCGCGCGCCACCAGCGTGAAGGCCGGCACGCAGCCCGGCAGCTCGTGCAGCCACTCCGGCTTGGCTTCCACCCCGTGGCGGGCTTTCAGGTAGCTCGTGATGGCTTCCTTCATGTGGTCTGTCAAGAAGGCGTAGCCGTAGAAATGGTGGTCCATGCGGGTTTTGAGGGCCTCAATGACGCAGGGCGGGGATTCAATATCCATATCCGCTATACCGAAGGGCAGGGGCCCTTGCAGGTCCCACTTCATATTGCCGGTGTTCCGGCGTTCCTCATTGCGCGCAAATGTGATTGCCATGTCCCTATCATACCCCGCCTAACATAAAAGTCAAGCGCGCGGAAAAATCACTTGTGGCCCAATGATTTTGAATGATGGAGCGGATAAAACGCAAGGCGGGTCCTCCGCAACCCCACTATTTTCCCAATTCTCTGTCCTTGCCATGCGTGCGTTGTTATGCTAAAATAGCGGGGGTAACACCGTTTTCACCATGAATACGCAAATGAGCATTGCCATCGGTTCAGACCACAAGGGCGTGGAGCTGAAGGAAGTTGTCGTGAAAATCCTGCGCGGCTGGGGGTATGATGTGACCGACGTGGGCCCGTGCAGCACGGAATCATGCAACTACGCGGAATACGCCAACGCGGTGTGCAAGCGCATTGCGGACGGCCGCACGGACCGCGGCATCCTCATCTGCTACACCGGGCTGGGCATGACGATAGCTGCCAACCGATGGAAGGGCGTGCGCGCCACGCTCTGCATCAAGCCGGAGGTGGCGGAGCTTTCCCGCCGGCACAACAACTCCAACGTGCTGTGCCTGGGCGCATCCTCCGTGCCTGCGGATGCCGTGGAGGGCATTCTGAAGGCTTGGCTTGACACCGAGTTCGAGGGCGGCCGCCACGTGGACCGCCTGACCGTCGGCTCCGGCTCCCGCCTGAGCGTAACCGACCCGCAGCTGGCCGCCATCATTGAGGAGGAGCACGAGCGCCAGCTCAACAACATTGAGCTCATTGCCTCTGAGAACTTCACCTCTCCCGCCGTGATGGAGGCGCAGGGTAGCTGCCTCACCAACAAGTACGCGGAGGGATACCCCGGCAAGCGCTGGTACGGCGGCTGCGAGGTGGTGGACAAGGCCGAGCAGCTCGCCATCGACCGCGCCAAGGCCCTCTTCGGCTGCGAGCACGCCAACGTGCAGGCCCACTCCGGCTCCCAGGCCAACATGTCCGTCTACTTTGCCTGCATTGAGCCCGGAGACACCATCCTGACCATGGACCTGGCATGCGGCGGCCACCTTTCCCACGGCTTCTTCGCCAACTTCTCCGGCAAGCTCTACAAGGTGGTGCACTACGGCGTGAACCCGGAGACGGAATGCATTGACTACGATGCGCTGGAGGCCACCGCCAAGGAGGTGAAGCCCAAGCTCATCCTCGCCGGCGCCTCCGCCTACTCCCGCACCATCGATTTCGCCCGCATCCGCCAGATTTGCGATGAGGTGGGTGCCATCATGTTCGTGGACATGGCGCACATTGCCGGCCTGGTGGCCGCAGGCGAGCATCCCTCCCCCGTGCCTTACGCAGACTTTGTCTCCACCACCACGCACAAGAGCCTGCGCGGCCCGCGCGGCGGTATCGTCATGTGCAAGGAGAAGTGGGCCAAGAAGCTCAATAGCGCCACCTTCCCCGGCCTGCAGGGCGGCCCGCTCATGCACGTCGTTGCCGCCAAGGCCGCCTGTCTGGGTGAGGCCCTGAAGCCTGAATTCAAGCAGTACGCGCACCAGGTGGTGCTCAACTCCAAGGCCATGGCCGCCAAGATGGCGCAGCTCGGCTACCGCATTGTGGCCGGCGGCACGGACAACCACTGTTTCCTGGTGGACCTGAGCGTGAAGGGCCTCAACGGCGCAGACGCCCAGGTGGCCCTGGACAAGGTGGGTATCACCGTGAACAAGAACGCCATTCCGTACGACAAGGGTACCACCAACAAGCCCAGCGGCATCCGCATCGGCACCCCGGCCGTCACCACCCGCGGCATGAAGGAGGACGATGTGTGCGCCGTGGCGGAATACATCGGCCGCTGCCTGGATATCCTCGCCGCCGGCGGGGACGATGCCGCCTACGCCGCCTTGCGCAAGGAGGTTTCCCTCTTCAACAAGCAGTTCCCCACCCCATAAGGGATTGCCAATTCGGCAAGCCGGGCGCGGCCAAGCCGCGCCGGTGCCAACCGCCCCGCCCGGCCATGCGCCGGGCGGGGCGCCGTGCATCTGCCTGCACGCTTTTCCGGCGCCCCGCCATGATGATACTGGGGGGCATCCCTTCATCTGCGGCCTCTCTCGCGCGCGTGACACGCGCGCGAAAAAAATGATTTTTCCACTTGCGTCTCAAGCACAAAAGCGTTAGAATAGCACGTCGTAAAGGTAGCATACACACAATATGAAACTTCATCTTCCCCATCTTCTCCGTAGAGCCGTTGTTCGAGCCCTGTTTGCAGCCGCCGCCGTGGTGACCACGCTGGCAAGCAGTACCTACGCCGACATGATAACGCCGGACGGGCGCACCGCCACCTCCGTGATACAGAGCGGCAACGTGTACAACGTGTACACCAACACCGTGAGGGGCGGCACCGGCTTCAACAGCTTCTCCACGTTCGACGTGTATGCCGACACCACGGCGAACCTGCATTTGGCGGACGGCACGGGCAGGCTCATCAACGTGGTGAGGGATTCCGCCTCGCACATCGACGGTGTTCTCAACAGCTACAAGAACGGCCGCATTGGCGGTGATGTGTACTTCCTGAACCCGAACGGCATCTTCGTGGGCAAGAGCGGTGTCATCAACGTGGGCAGCATCTCCATGAGCACGCCCACCGCCGCCTTCGTGGAGCAGCTCATTGCGCGCGACGGCAGCATCTCCCCCACCGCCACGCAGGCCGTGCTGGCGGGTGACATGCCCATCAACGAGAAGGGTACCATCTCCATCAAGGGCAAGGTGAACGCCCGCAACAGTGTGGAAATGCGCGCCGGCACGGTGGAGCTGAAGGGTGGCGAGATCAACACCGGCGTGAAGTTCCGCGAGATGGTGAACACCGGCAAGCGCAAGGTGGACACCAAGGGCATGAGCATCCAGGACGGCAGGCTGAGCTTCGGCAAGAAGCCCGCCAAGGCGCGCAGGGCCGTTGCCAAGGCCAAGAAGCAGAAGCAGGAAAAGAAGACCGAGATTGCCATCTTTGCGGATGACGTGCTGGTGGACGGCGGCGATTTGAACGCCGACTGGGTCTACATCGACCCGGACAAGCTGGAGTTCTCCAACATCGCCATCAGCGGCGACTACACGCTGGAGGCGCGCATCATTGTGCTCAACAACATCTCCGTGAAGCAGGGGGAGAAGCTCACCAGTTTCACGCTCAACGCCGCCAACGAGCTGGCGGACGGCACCTTTGAGGGCAACGTGAGCATCACGCTCTCCAACAGCAATATCATAGCGGACGAGGTGACCATCTGCGCCACCGCCACCACCAACGCGGCGGATGCCGTTATCACCATTTCCAACAGCACCATCCAAAACTCTACGGCGGGCAGCGCCCTGTACATTTGCGCCACATCGGATAGCGGCAACGCCAGCGTGGATATCCAAAACAGCAGCCTGATCAGCGCCGGCAGCCTGGATGTCACTGCGGCCGGTGTCAAGGGCAATGCCTCCCTCACGCTGGGTGCGGCGTCTTCTGCCATTGCAGACTCCGTGACGCTCGCAGCCGCAGCCGTAACCGGGGATGCCACCGTGAACGTGCCGGGCAAGGTTAGTGCCGGGAACGCCGCGAGCATTAGTGCGAACACGGGCATTGTGTATTCCGATTCCCCGGAGGACGCGCCGATTCAGGAAATGGAATTCAAGTCGGCGGGCGGCGGCAACGCCTCCGTGACGGTGGACGGCACCGTGGAGGCCAAGGGCGCGCTCTCCCTTACTGCATCGGCCCTGGGAACATACGGAGACGCCAAGGTCACCGTCAACGGGCAGCTGAACTCCCAGTACACGGAAACCAAACCCGTGGGCGAGCTGGCCCTGGAGCGCACGCCGGAGGAAACCGTGCTGGAGACGGATACGGAAGACCAGGTGAACGCCAAGAACCAAGCCTACCTGGAGCGCTATGCCAAATACCTGAAGGACAAAGAGACCGATACGGCAGCGGTGGGCACCATCGAACTTGCCGCAACCTCTTCGGCAGGGAATGCCTCCATCTCGCAAGCCGCCGTTTCCACGCTGCAATCCAACCTGAGTGCCAACATCAATGCCAAGGCGGCCAAGGCGGCCTCCGTGCTGCTGGCGGGCAAAGTGGCCAGCGGGGATATCGTGTCCACGGCCCAGGGTGAAACGGCATCCCTGCGCGTGGCGGAGGGGGCTACCCTGACATCCAGCCCGCATCAGGTTTTCGTACAGGATGGTACTGAAATTTTCGTGGAGAAGAGTGATGGCACCATCGCCCTGGAGGCCGTGGTTCCCAAGAAGGAAGACCAGCCCGCCCCCGTAGACCAGGCTCCGCAAAAGCAGGAAGGCGTGCTGCTGGAAGTGGCGGGCTCGCTGATTGCCCGGCGGGAGACGAAGGACGGGGCCGGAGAGGGCGGCACCATCTCCTTGGTCTCGGAAGGCAAGATGCTAGTGGGCGGCAAGGCGGTGCTGGATGCATCCTCCGCCAATGGAGAAGGCGGCCTCATCTACTTGGAAGCGCCAGAGTATGAACTGCTTGCCCCCTTGGCCAACTACAAGGTGGACGGCACCTCCGGCAAGGGCTCCATTTACTTGGCGAACTACCTGGAGCTCACCGGCGAAAACATTAACGATGCCGACGATATCTCACGCAATTTCATCAGGGAAACGCTGCACCTTACCGAGACCAGCAACGACGTCCCGAGTGAATGGAAGGGCTCCTACATCTTTGCATCGTTGAGCGGGAACATAAAGCTGAACAAGGATCTCAACGTCTCTGTCGCCATCATCGCGATCAAGGACAATACACAGATTTCCGGAGACGGCAATAAGTACAGCCTGACGCTCACCAATTCGTTTTTGCACCTTGTGTTTACGACATCTATTCTCCGCATCGGCAACGATGTGCACATCACCGATGTGAAAAACTTCACCTTCAAATTCGGCAAAACATCCATCATCAATGCAACGGCGGGGTTTTATGTTTTCACCCCCACGAGCTTGACGGTGGGCTCGGGCTTTAAAGTCCATGCCGCCGAGAATGTGACCATGTCCATGGAAGGTATGGGCAACACCTACATCACGTTCGGCAAGGAGGTTGACATCAAGGCCGGCAAGGATATCCTCATCAGTGCCAAAAACAAAGACGGATGGGGCGGCACGCTGGGTAACAACATACCTATGGACGTGTTTTCCCTCGTGAAAAATATACCTGGTGCGGAAGGTACACCGGCGAGCGAACTGTTGTCCAACCTGGGCTTCATCAAGTTTGACGTCGCCAAGTTTGTTATAAAGGGATACAAGCACCTAATAGGGGAGGAATACGACAATCAGGTCCTTCCGCAGATAGGAGTGCGTGTCTCCAAGGCATCTGTCACCTTTGCCGACCAACAGGCAGGAAAAATCGAAGGCGGCTCCGTCACGATTTCTTCTTCTTCGAACGCAGATGTAAGCGGGCGCCAGAATGCGACTATTGGCGGAAGCTTGCCATTAGCCTTGTCTATCGGTTATATTTACAACAACAGCAAGGTAGACCTGGGCAAAGACCTGGTGATCAACGCCACCGGATTCAAAACCGTCAAGGACGCGGCAGGGGTGGAGCACAAGGAGAGTGTTTCCATCACCAGCACCACGACAAGCAAGGTCAGTTTGCAGAATGTATTTGACTGCAACACTCCGAATTGGGCCGTTGGTGTGCTAGTCTCCGTGGGAACCGATTTCAACACCGTGAATATTGACGGAAGCGTCTCTATTACAGGGAAACACGACATCAATATCGGCGCGGGAAGCGACATCGAGGCCGAACCCTTCATGTCGCTTGGTTCGGGCTGGGAAAGACAGGTCGATCCGTCGGTTCTCAATGATGCCGATGATCCCGATCCAGATGATGATGAGGGCGGTGCCTATGCAAATAAAATCATCATGATCGGCGCGAACTTTCTGAAACACAAGAGCGAGACGACCATCAGCGGTACCCTTGTTTCACGTCAAGGAAACATCAGCATGAAGTCGGAGGACGAAATCAGTTCGTCCCTGACCATGAACGGCAGCATCCGGTATTCCCTGAAGAAGAAGGGTGAAGATCCGAAGAAATACCCGGGCTTCTGGCAGGAACTAGCCCGTGATTGCTTTGCCTTCGATCTTGGCGTATACAGGTATAAGATTCGTGAAGAGGGCAAGTGGCTTGTTGATTTACGCGGCCTGAAGAGTTACTTCGAGAGCCCCGAGAAGTTCCTCGAGGACTTGCAAGGCGACGTGGATGTACAGGATTTCTTTGATTTCGTCATAGCGACAGACATTGTCCTCACAGACAACAAGCTGTACTTCAATGGCAAAGCGAATGCAGCCAACGGAACCGTCACCATCAACGCCGAATCCGAAATAGAGGCAGCCTGCGGTGCGGAGACCTCCATTGCCGGAGTCCGCGCGAAGAATGCGGTGGCGGCGGCCATCTCCGTGCCGGTAATTTGCGGCAACACCACTGTGGAAATAGGAGGCGAGGCCAATATAGACGCCTCCCAGGGAATCGATATTTCTTCCTCCACCGAACTGCCGATGTCTTTCGACATAGTCAACTGGCGCAACTGGAGCGAATTTGCGAAAAACAAGGGGGTGTTCGGGAATATTGCTCAGGCCGTGAAGTCCCTGCGCAGCTCCCTGAAGTTTTTGTATGATTACCAGGACAACGGCGACTTCGGCATTCTGGATTCCCTGACCTCCTCCCATGCCTCCACCCTGATGAGGAAGACGGGCTCGGGTGTGGGCGATGACAGGACAATCGGCGGAAACCTTGTGGTGGATGTACGCAATCTCAACACCAGAACCATCATTAACGACGGTGCGAAACTCAAGGCCGGCAACGGGGCTATCGAGGTGAATTCCTCCTCCAAGGGCACTCAAGTCACCGTTGCCGGGCAGCTCCCGATATTCATGACTCTGAGCAACCCGCTCTACATCTCCAAGTACAAGGCGGATTCCGGCTTTGGCGGCTCGATTATCGTGGGCGAGAAAACGTTCAACACCGCCACCTACATAGGGGCGGCCACACTGAAGGCCCAGCAGCTGAACGTGGATGCCACGGGGGACGTGTTCATGATGGAGATGAGCATAGGGGGAACCTTCGGCTCCGAAGACAAGGGCGTGCAAGGGGGACTCAACATCATTGCGGAGAACAAGATGACGGTGAGCGAAATCAGCGGCAATGCCCAGATTACTCTCAGCGGCAACGGCGACGCGAAGAGCTCTTCCATCACCGCCACGGATAAGAGCACGCTGCTCAACATATCCGGGCTGCAGGCGGACGGTGGCCACACCGCCATCGGCTTTGGCGCGACCATCACGCTCAACAACGCCTTTACAGCGGCCATGCTGGGCAACAACACGCCTATCGACAGTTCTTTCCAGAAGAACTGGGAATCCCTGAAAAGCACATACAACATGCCCTTTGCCCGCGAGGGAGCCATCACCCTGAACCTTCAGGGCAATGCCAAGCTCGATGTGCTGGCGGAGAACAAGGGCACGCTCCTCAACATAGGCATTGCCGGTGCCGTGCAGACCAGCAGCGAGGAAGGCGGCACTGCCGATACGGCCGCCAATGTGGGTGTCAGTCACACCCGCTCGGAAACAACCGCCCGCCAGACCGGCGTCACCAAAATCGGCTCATACAACAACACCGTCACCACCAAGGCCAAGGAACACACGAACATCATCTCCGTAGCGGGAGACGCCTCTATCAACGTGGCCGGCAAGAACGTGGTCACGGGGGCCGGGGCACTCTCCGTCAACCGCGGGGTGATGGATACCACGGCCTATGTCACGGATTGCATCTACGACACGATTGGGAACTTTACCGTTGCCACGGAGAATACCTCCAAGGTGGTGGCGGTGGACGTGGCGGCCGGCGTGGGGGCCGCCACCGCCGGCCTTGCCGCGGGCAGCGCATGGAACTCCCTGACCGGCAACACCGGTTCCTATCTCACCGGCGGCAGGATTTCTGCGACAAATCTGAGTGTCACCTCGCTCACGGATTTGACCTCGTTCTCCTGCACGCTGGGAGCCGCTATCGGTATTACCATCAATGCCGGGGGGCAGGGCGCAGAAGAATTGGATGATGCATCGCACGAAGTCCTCAATGAAGCGCTGAAGCTTAACGAAGCGGACCAGACTGAGAGTTTCTTGATCAACGATCTCTTCATCGGGGACAATGATATCAGCGATGATGGGGAAGGCCTGGCCATTGGGGAAGATTTGCCGGAATTGTTGGATGACAACGGCGTTTCCTTTGACCTGGGTGCGTCCATAGCCCGTAATGCGCTGACGATGAGCAGCACGGCCAAGGTGGAAGGCTGCACCATAACCACGCCGGGCGAACTGAAAGTTACCGCAGAGGACAATTCTGTCATCACCGCCGTCAGCGTGGGTGCAGCCGTTGACCATGCGGACGGCACCACTATCGGCGCGGGCGGCGTGTTCTCCTTTGCGCCGGTAAACTCTATAACGGAAGCAATCATCTGCCAAAAAGACGGCGCGGGCGGCAAACTGGACATCCATGCGGGCAGCCTGACGCTGCACGCCAAGGACAGCCACCGCGAGCGCGTGTGGAGCTTCGGCGGCGGGTACGGCGACACTGCTGGCATAGGCCTGGTGCTTTCCTGGGGCAGTTTTGCGGGTGCCACCACTCTGGCGCAAATACGGAATGTGAACGCCACGATTGACAAGAAGGTGGATATCCTAGCCGACTCTGACTTGAACTCCACCTTCATTGCCGTGGGAGGCTCCGGCACCAAGGGGCGCGCAGCCGTCACCGGTATGGTCAACTACCTGAACTTCAACAACAAGGTGATGACCGACATCAACGGCAGCACACTGACCATCACCGCCAATAGCGGAGAGTTCAAGGCACTTTCCCAAGGCAAGCGCACCTTCACGGATGGAGTGGGAGAACTCGGCATCCGCGTGGGCGGCAAGGGGGGCGGTGCCCCTGTCGGAGCGGCTCTTTCCTTCGTCTATGTGGGCGGCAATGGGGCCGGTGACACAAACTTGACGGAGATGATGGTGAACAACAGCGCCATCTACAACAGCGGCAAGACCGAGCTGCTGGCCAAGAGCACCACCAACGGAATCTTGGCGGGAGCCAACTCATCCGTTGCGGCCGCCGGCCAAGACCTGTTCGGTCTTGCCTTGAGCGGCAGCTTTGCCTGGATGTCCGATAACTCTATCACCCAGGTAAACATCCAGGACACCTATTTCAACAGGCGCGAGAAAGAGCTGTCTAGTGACAAAAACGCCGTGATTACGGCAGAGGCCACCAGCAGCAGCACGCTCACTTTCGGCTTTGGAGCCCTCACCCTGCATATCGGCAGCAAGGCCAAGCCCGCTGCTGCGCTCGGAGCCGCCGTAGGTGTGTTGAAGGATAACGCCACCACATCCGCCACCATGAACGGAGGCGGTGTGGGCAATGCCAAGGAGTTCAACCTGCGCTCATCAGGCAAGGCGGATATGGCCGCCCTCATCATTGGAGGCTCCGGGTCCGCAATGGCGGCAATCTCCGGTGGAGCTCTCGCCGCCACCATAGCCCACAATGTTACCGCCTACATGGAGAAATCCGTCATGAACCTGGACGGTTCCCTCACCATAGAGGCCGACAACACCTCCAACGTGGGCAAGGGCAAGGGCCCCCGCTTCACCATTGCCAACGCTGCCATGGGCTTGTTCGGCGGCGGCTTTGGAGTCGATGTCAACTGCATTGACATAGCCGACATCGTGCTGGCCAAGGCGCACAATGTCAGCGTTAAATCCGGTTCCATGGCTGTGCTTGCAGCGGAGAGCAGCGATGTGGATACCATTACGGTCAACACTGCGGCCGCCCAGTGTCTGGGAATGAATGCATCTGTAGCGCGCCCGGTGCTCCGCAGTGCGGCTGAGGCCTCTATCACGGCGGATGAGAAGAAAAATGCGGCTCCGCAGCCGGACATCTCCACCAAGGGAGCTCTGACGGTTCAAGCGACAAACAACCAATGGATGCGCTCGCACCTGTGGTCCATTGCCGCCAGCCTCGGCATAAAGCTGCCCTTGGCGGATGTCAATGTTTGCGTGAATGAAATCAACATGGCAGGCAGGGCGAATGCCTCGATACAGGGTCCTCTCAACCTCTCCGTGGGCGGCGACCTGACCGTAGAGGCACTGACGGAGCGCACTGCCACCTACACCACCGTGCCCGTTGCCACGGCACTTACATTGAATGGCGGTGCCTTAAACGTGGATGTCAACTCCATGCGTGTCTCCAGCGACACCAGTTCCCTGACCGACCAAGAAAAGTCTATCAAGGAAAAGGCGGTGAAACAGATTGACAATGAAATCAAATCAATATGCGATCTGTTCCGGCAAGCCGCCATCAAGACGGACGATAAGAACGTGCTGACCCTCAGCGATGATGTCCAAAATTCCGTGACAAGGGCAGCGGAATCCATAGATAAAATTACGAACACCCCGGAGACCTCTGCCAAGATAGACATAGGCAGGCCTGGTGGCGAGAATGGCGGAGCCTCGCAGATAGTGGCGGGAACGCTCACGGTGGGAGGCAAAGCCAAGGTATACGCAAAGGACAGCATTACCACCACGCCGACGACGGTTAATGTGTCGGGTGGCCAGCTGGCCATCGCACCCCATATCGCCAGAACCACGCTAGACTCCACGGTGAAGACGATTATCAGCGACACGAATCTCGATGCCACAGGCGGCATCTCCATCGATGCGGTACAGGAGCACTCGGACAACTTCAAGAATGTGGGCGTGATTGTTTCAGGTGTAGGATTGACAGTTGCCAAGTACAATTGGACCGACACCGCAAAGACAAACACCTGGCTGAAAGGCAAAACGACGCTGCATTCGGAAAAGGGGGCCATCACGCTCGGCACAACTTCCAATGTTGCTGAACAGTTCTTACATGTCAACACTGGTGCGGGTGGTGGCAATCTCGTGTTTATCTTCCCCACCTTCAACCAGAATGACACCAACACCCTCACCATAGACAGCGGTGTCGGTATCACTGCGGATGCCGGGGACGTCACCATCATGACCAAATCCGACGGCACATTCAACACCTCCACCTATGATGTCACAATCAGTATCGGGCAGGTGGACGCATCGGAGCAGAGCTTCCAATTTTGCAGCACGCAGAATCTGATCACCGGAGACAGCGTCTGCATTACCGGCAAAACCGTCAACATTCAGCAGGAGATGAACCGCAAGATAGGGCTCATCACGGACCACATTGCTGTGAGCGGCGTGGCGGTTTCCCTCCCGTTCATAAATATAATCGATACAGTCAACGCCACTTTGAGCATAGGGAACAAGAACAAGATTACCGCCACCACCGGTGTGCTCTCCATAGATTCCTTCGTCAAGGCGCACGCAACCCTCTCCTTCCTGGGAGTGAATGTCGGTGTCGCTGAGCTGAAAGTCTCGGAAAACTCGTTCACGGAAAATATCACCAACAAGACAACGCTGGGTAACAAGGTCGAGCTCCGCGGCGGAACCATGACCGTTCGCGCCAGGAACGAGCATACGGCTGATATGAAGGGGCGCAACATGGCGGGCTCTCTTGTTGGCCTCCCGGATATCCTCAATACCTACAGCAATGGCAATGTCTTCAGCGAGGTCACCATCGGCACGGGCTTTGAGGCCACGGGCGTTGTAGCCGACGGCAAGCCCACCACGGGACATGCGCTCACCCTGGAGGCGCTCAACACGGAAAAATACCTCTGCAACGCAGAAAAGGTGAGCGTGTCCATCGCAATGAATCCCTACGGCAGAAACGGTTTCTCCGTAGCCGGCAAGTCTACCTCCACCATCACGCTGCACGGCGGTAAAGTCGATGTCGAAAAGTTCAATGCCCGAGCTCAGACGGATGTCGATGTTCAGGTCACCCAGCTTCTGGCGGGCGGAGCACTCTTGCTTGACGTCAACGCCGGCAAGGTGACAACGAATATCACGCAGGGTGCCGATATAACCCTTGGTACGGGGAACAACGAGTTGGATATCTTGACGGATGATGTGAACATCACCGCTCACAACAAAACAGTGTTCGAGCCGAAGGACAAGACAAAAGGTTCCATGGTGTACGGCGCAGACTTTGCCGCCGGATTCGGTACATCCATAGGCACCATAGATGCCAAGGAAACCGTGACTGCCACGGTGACCATGGGTAGCGGCTCCAAGATACGGCGCCGCAGGGATGCGGCCCACTATCTGAACCGGGGCGCCTACAAGGCGCTTATCTCCGCCACCAACAACGTGGAAAGCGATGCGGAGATTGCTCTCAAGGCAATCGGTGCCCTGAACGCCAACTGCCGCGTCAACACCTACGACCAAACCAAAGCGACCGCCACGCTCAACCTCAACGGCAGCATAGACACCTGGGGGGACACCGAGCTCACCGCCTACTCCCACGCCAGGCACAACATGATCAACAGCGTGACCAGCGGAGCCATTATCCCCACGTTCCATTCCGGCGTCACCAACACCATTGACGCAACGGACACGGTGAACATCAACAAAGCCGTGGAATCTATAGGCGATATCACTATCCAGGCCGGCAGCACCAAGGGGTTGTATAAGCTTGTGGACGGCACCACCGTGCAGGCGGGGGCAGACGACACCAATACCACCCACTACTTCTGGGGCAAGGATGAGGCCATCATCTACAACAAGCGCAGCGAAACCCTCAATATCAACGAGGATGTGCGCGCGGGCGGAGAGCTGGCCATCTACAACGACAGCTCCGCCAACACCGTCAAGAAATCGTTCAGCACGGTGGGGGCAGACGGGAAACCCACAGGAAACAGGACGGCGGAGGACTTCACCGCAGCTGCGCGCGACACGGCGGCGGAGGTGACCTCCACCATCACCATCGGCAAAGATGCAGAACTGTACGCGGGCCTGAATTCCGCCGCCAGCGTGAGATTCCTGGTTAAGGACGGCAAGGTGAACATGCAGTTCATCACGCCCCAAGAGATATTCGATGGCAGCACCAAACTGGCAAACGGCTGGGCGGCACCGGAAGCCGCCGCGCAGGCTCTCTTCCGCACCGTCAAGGTAGATGGCAAAGACCGCCTGATTGTCAATTCGCTCACCCTCTCCGGCATGGCGTTCCGCATTGAAACCAAGGCCGGGCAGAACGTGCTTGCGGGCAAGCTCTTCAGCCCCGCCGAGCACGGCCTGGATATTCTTTTCCCCTCTGAGCTGTTGGGCGATGTAGAAACCCAGGGAGTGACGCTCCGCGGGCATGATACAGGACTCATCTTCAACCGCCAGGCCGTGGAGAATGCCGTAGGGGTTTATGAAGCGGCACCGGACCTGCTTCTCAAGGAAGGCGTGGCCATCCGCAGTGTGGCGGGGGGAGACCTCTACCTCACAGGCGTGTACCAGCTGCCGTACAGCACCTTCCTCGTCAAGAGCGAACACAACCTCACCATCACTGGATTTATATACAGCGGAACCACCACGCTTGAAGCCGGCGGCAACTTCACATACGACCAACCCGCTGCAGAATACGCCATTGCAGGCAGCACGCTCGCCATGTACTCCAAGCTGCTCCAGGACTGGTCTGCCACCCTCCCGGCTAAAGTTAAAAAAAGGGCCGACGACATAGCAAAGAACAGCGGCGATGATGGGCAAAAAGAGGCCTCTGCGCAATTTGCAGATTACACACCCGAGCAATACCCCGGGGATATTTCTGCCGGGGATATCAAGAAGGCTGCCGAAACCGCCAAGATCAAGGATCCCGTCATTGCCGGTGGAACCGTGAGCATCAAGGCCAAGATCGTGGATCTCAACGGCGCAATATACAGCGGCTTCCAGTCGTCCCAAATAACCATCAACCCCAACTTCAATGTGCAGACCTCCGACAACCGGGTCATCACGGTGGCAGAGGCTGACAAGCTTTACGAAGCAAGCGGGGGCATCAACAGAATCTTCAGGTTGGATGGCTATCAGGGCATCTCGCTCGTGTATGATGCGGCAGTGCATGAGATTTGCCTCAACAACTACACCACCCTGCCGACAGGCATCTACATTGAGGGCACCATCGTCAACTCCAATCCGGACGCAACCAAGACCGGGCTGTATGTGGCGAGCAACTCCCGCCCGGTGGAAATCGTCAACAACACCGGGTACCTTCTCAACATCGGCAATGTTGACCTGAGGGAAACCAAGTCTTACGGCATCACCCTGAACAACACGGCCACGGGGGTAACCACCACCTATACGCAGGACGCTGAGGGGAAGTGGACAAGGAAGGTGGGCTCCACCTCCAGTCTCCTTTCCTCGAACTATGACCTGTACACCGGCCTGGCGAATTATCAGGTCAAACTGTCAATGACGACCGAGACGGATATCGAGGAGCAGGGCCGTTTGGAGTTCAGCAGCACACCCGTTGGCAAGGATGTTGTGAAAGGATACGTAGTCACGCGCCCCGGCTACATTGGCAGCAGGCGAACCATCATCGACAGATTCTCCATCAACAGCAAAGGCGCGAGACAAAGCGATATCACCGCCACCTACGTTCCCCGAGGGAGCATCACGGACGGCCATGTGCAATCCGATCGCAGCCTGTCTCCTAAAACGCTCTTGGAAGATCTCTACAATCCCGGCAGCTCCTACCGCTGGCAGTACAAGCTGGGATACACGGAAAAGAGCACCGATTCGCTCTACATCGGCGCGTCCAACAGCGTCGCCATCCACTTGGGCAGTGCCGGCAAAGACACGGGGCTCAGCATCACCGGCGGCAAGGTCCACTTCACCGGGCGTGTCCAGGCTCCCTACAGCGAGGTGGTCGTAGCGGACGTCGTTACCTCGACTCAGGGAGCCTTCATCGACAGTAACGACATCAACATGAGAGTGGACCGGGGAAGCATCGGCACGGTGCAGCAGGCGCTCGCCTTCAACGCCGAGACAGCGTCCTTCTCCGCGGGGCAGGATATTTATCTCTCCCACGCCTCCAATGGGGAAATCCGCCAGTTGGCCTTGGACGCCGGCAACAACCTGCAGATACATTCCGCCGGCTCCATCGGCAACCTGGCGTTCCACGCCAAGAACGCCGCTGTGATTGAGGCCAACGGGCAAATCACCGTGAGCGGCAGCGGCAGCTCCGCCGCCAGCACCTACCTGAGCTCCGCCACCGGCGGTATTTTGGTGAATGACGGTGCATTCGCCCCGGGCGTCCTCTCTGCAGTGGCAGAAGGGGATATCTCCATCTCCTCCACCGCAAGCTCCCCCATCACCGTCAATTTCATGGAAAGCCGCACGGGCAGGGTGAGCATCTCCGCGAACGGGGGTATCCTCTCCTCCGCCGGAACAAACCTGAACTACCTCTACGCCGCTCCCGGTGCCGATTCCACGTCGTCTGCGAGCCAGGCGCTTGCCAGCCGGGAGGACCTCTCCGACGAGTACTACGCCAAGCTCGTGTACTATGAGAGCCTCTATTACGAAAAGGACCGGGACGGCAACTACACCCACCGCGCAGAGGACGGCACCTTCATCCTGCCGGAGGAGGAGGAGGCCCTGCAGGAGATGGCCAGGGAGTTCCGGGAGCTCTACGACAACGGGCAGGGAGACTATCTCGGCCTGGTGCTGTATGCCCTCAGCGGCACAGACGCCGTGGGTGGCACCACATTCTCCAGCGTGCTGGATGCCCTGGCCTACCTGGCGGATCACTCCGACAAGCTGCAGGATGTCTTTGCCCCCGCATACTACAACAAGCTGGTGGCAGACCTTACAGATGAAATTGTCAAACTGCACGGCTCCGAGGACGATGATATCGATTTCGGCGAGTTCAACGAGATTGCCTACCGTCTCTACTGGATGAAAGATGACAAGGGCAACTATGTCAACCAGGATGCCGACGGCAATTTCATCAACCCGGAGAGGTACGATGCCTTCGGCAACAAGCTCGGCTACATGTATGATGAAGAGATGTGCCAAGCCATCAAGTACCTGTTTGAGGATTATAATCCGGAGCGCTCCTACAGCGCCCAGGACAGCAAGGTGCTTGGAGACGTAGCCTCTGCCGCGAGCGGGCTTCAGACCGCCCTCCTGAATCTGAGTTTGTTGGAAGGCGGGCCGGCGGCCGTGGCTTCCGGGCAACCCCTCGGCGACTTGCCGCCCGCCATCCGCGCCAAAGAGGGGGTCTCCCTCAAGACAAACGCCGACAAGGACATTGGCGGCGGCGTGTTCAATTTCTCCTTCAAACCCATCGCCATCAAGGAAGACGGAAGCTTCGTCTACTCCGATTGGGTCAATGCCTTCCGCCAGGAAATACGCTCCGGAAGGAGGCAGGGAGTCAATCTCGTATCCGAAGATCCGGTTACGGGCGAGCTCCACTACGCCATGACCCACTTCACTGTCCTGCCGGACCAAATCAATATATTGGAGCTTCAGCTCCTGCAGCAGGCCGTGCCGATGGATATCCATGAGGAGAACGGCGTTTACATTGTCCAGGCCCGCAACTTCGTCAGCATTGACGCCCCGGTCTTCAGTGCAGACAGCAAGACCGTGCTTGTCAAGGCCAACGGGGATATAGACTTCGGTGCCAACGCCATCAATGCCCGGAACCTGTACTTCTCCACCACCGGTTCCATCACCGGCTCCGTGGAAAGCCAGGGCGGCATTGTCTCCCTGTATGCGAACGGAGGTATCGGTTCTGCGGATAAGGCATTCAACATCAGCGGCACCTCCACCTACACGCTGGGGGCCGACAGCGATGTCTTCCTCCAGACAGACGGGGCAATCAAGCTCTCCGCCCTCAACGGCAACTATGTCACCATAGACGCCCGCAACGGAAACCTGACTCCCACAGCCCAAGATGATTTGAACATCATAGGCCGCCGCATCGACTACTACGGCGACCTGGACACCGGGCTCGGCTTCCGCACCTTTGGAACGAGCGAGGCGGAGGGTGGCCTGCACTGGCACGGCGGCAGCTCCAAGGACCTCAAGTTCAACGCTTTCAATACAGCCTACAAGTTCTGGTTCAAGGCGGAGAACGCTCCGGCCGACCTCAATAGCGTCGATATCGGCTACAGCGGGCACCTTGTGCTCAATGGGTTGCCGGAGGAAATCCGTTCTGCCTCTTTCAGCCAAGATAACGGCAAAATGGGCCTGAACGTCTTGGAAATCAACGGGGAACACACGTTCAGCGAGGGCCTGTCCTTCGGCGGTGAGGCACCCTACACCATCCTGGCGCCGGAGCTGCTGACCATTGGCGGCGGTTCCCCGCTGACCATTGGCGGTGATGCCGCGTTCCGGATGGCGGGCATTCAAACCGCAGACGGCAGCGCCATCCGCCTCCACGGCACAGGCAACCTGGCCTTCTCCGGCTACACGGCGGATTCCGATTGCGCATTCCGCAATGCGCTGGTGATTGACAGCCCCGGAGACATTGATTTCGCCGGGCAGGTCACCTTCGCAGACAGCCTGACCATCACCGGCGCGGAGGACCGTACCATCCGGGCGGCACAAATGATGACATTCAACTCCGGAGCGGATATCAACGTGGATGGTAATGTCAACCTGCAGCTTGCGGGCATCGAAAGTGAGGATGGCAGCCCCGTCCGCCTCCGCAGCACGGGCAACATGGACCTCTCCGGCTACACGGCGGATTCCGATTGCATCGTCACGGCAGCCCTGGCGCTTGACAGCCCGGGCAGCGTCACGCTCGACAAGGTCTCCAGCGCAGGCACGCTCAGCGTGAACGCCGGATACGGCATCTTCGGCAGAAATGTCACCAGTCCGCAAATCATTGCCAACAGCGAAAATGCCGATGTGTTCCTGAATGCCGACACCTACGACTTGAGCGGTTCCTCCTGGAATTCCTTCGTGGTGGACCTGGAGCCCATGCAAGACGGGCACTACGTTACCGTGCACGATATCAGCGTCAATCCCTTCACCGGCAGGGTGGTGGTGCGCTCCCTCTCCGACCGGCTGCTGCTGGACGGCACCATCAGCGGCGCGGCCCTGGAGTTCTACAGCCCGGGAGATATCATGGAGGGTGAGGGAGTCTCGCTGCTCTCCGAATATCCCTTCATCGATGTTTGGCGGGAATTAGACCCCACCGTCTACCTGCTGGATATGGAAGCGCTCCGCGGAGACCTGGCGGAGAGTTTCATCTGGTTTGTGGATGACAGCTACGACAATGCCTCGCAAAACGGCGAGGACGCCCGGAAGATGCGCCGCAAGGCAGCAGGCGAGACCGAAATCCTCACCCTGCCGGAAATCCGCTTCTTTGACCGGGACGGCAACACCGTCTCCCGCGAGCAGTACGCCAACCTCATCACCAACAAGTAACACTCACTCCTATACACAATGAAAAAAATCTGCATCTTCCTGGCCCTCTGCCTGCCGCTGGCGGCGCAGGACGCCGCACAGACCAGCGGCCGCCTTCAGGAAAGCCTCAACCGCCGCGCCCTGCAGGAGCAGGTGAACGACAGCCGAACCGGCCCCGCCCTGCCGGAGGGATTCAAGACGGATGAAGACAAGGCGGACGACGAGGCCCCCGCGGCGGAGGAGCGCAAGCCTGTGCTGGCGCTCAAGCGGCTGGAGTTCGGCGAGACGAAAGTGCTGCCGGAGAGCCTGCTGGCGGACCTGCGCAAGCGGCATGAGGGGCGCAAGGTCTCCATTGCGGATATCAAGGGCATAGCCGCCGCCGTGAACAAGCACTACCGCGACCACGGCTACCTCACCAGCCGCGCCTACCTGCCGGAGCAGGATGTGAGCAAGGGCACCCTGCGCGTGGAGTTCATGGAAGGCACCATCGGCGCGGTCACAGCCAAGGGGCTCACCACCACCAAGCCGGAATACGTGCAGCGCACCGCCGGCATGCGCCCGGGGGATGTCTTCCACACCCCCACCATTGAGCAGGAGCTCGCCGAATTCAACGCCTTCACGGATTTGAAGAGCCGCCTCAACATCTCCCCCGGCAAGGCGGACGGCACCTCCGATTTGGAGCTCGTCATGCAGGAGCGCAAGCGTTTCGGCGCCACGCTGCTGGCGGACAACGGCGGCCAGCACAGCACCGGCTACTACCGCGGCGGCGTGTTTGCCACGGCCCGCGGCCTGGTCTCCACCGCCTACACGCGGGATATCCTGACGGCGGGCTATGTGGGCTCAGAGGGGGCGGACTCCTTCAGCGGGGCCTACTCCATCACGGAGAACGCCTTCAAGACCACTTGGGGAGTCTCCCTGGACCACTCCGAAACCGAGTGCATCACCGACGAGCTGCGCGAGTTCGACGTGCTGGGCAAGTTCACCTCCTGCACCATCAGCGGCAAGCGCTCGCTGTACGCGGATGCCGGGCAAATCCTCTCCAACGGGCTCGTCTTCTCCTTCAAGACGAACGAGAGCACCATTTCCGGCTACAGGATGAACAACTACCGCACCAACACCCTCGCCTACACGCTGGACTACCTCGTCCTCTTTGATCACGGCTACCTGTACAACTCGCTCACCGCCACGCGCGGGTGGCAGCTCGCCGGCGAGGCGCGCGATTTCTGGCGCGCCAACTACCGCCTGGAGGGCAACTACGCCTTCAACAAGTTCCTGGGCGTCAACGCACGTTTCAGCGCACAAATCAGCAACCGCCGCGCCCTGCAGAGCAGTGAGCAGATTCAGATTGGCGGCGTGAACACCATCCGCGGCTATGAGGAGGGTTTGGTGAACGGAGAACGCGGATACGCCCTGCAGGCGGAGCTGCGCGGCAACCTCAAGAGCCTCTGGAACGCCGCCCCCGCCTGGCTGGATACGGCAGAGGCCTTCGTCTTCTTCGATTGCGGCCAGTTGAGCCACAAGACGGAATCCGAGGTGCTGAGAGGCGCCAGCGAGGCCTTCCTCTCCTCCACCGGCTGCGGCCTGCGCATCGGCCTGCTGAACCACCTCAACGCCAGCTTCACCATGGCCATGCCCCTCAAGAAACACATATACAACCTGCGCGACAACAAGCCCCACTGGCTCTTCGCCGTAAGCGCGGAATTCTGATGGCAATCAAATCCTCGGCGTAGCTTTAGTCGAGCGAAGACGGAAGCGCAACGCGCGAAGACGGGCGCGGGGTGGATACACGCCAACGCCACAGAAAACACTTGACAGGCGGGCACGCATGTGGTAGAAAGAGTGCATCGCTGCGGGTAAGCGCATGTCCCATGCGTGAATGGCCCGCTTTTTAGAGAGCCTCTAGATGCTTCTCAGAAGTGCCTAGAGGCTACATTTTTCCCTTATGTCTTCCGTAGATCCACCTCTGTCGTACAAAGATTTGATCAGCATGTTGGTTAGGCATGGTGTCCTTTGTTCCAATCCCGATGAACGCTCGCTTTTGGAAAGGGCCGTGGAAACTATCGGGTATTATCGATTGGAGGAATACTCCAATATGACGCAGTGTCTGGCGCATGGCTGGGAGGTGCCGCCCCGGCACCTTGGAGCTTTGCCCCGAAAGACACGGCCTTTGTAATTGTCCTTTGCGGGTTCTGGCTGGATAGGATTGCCCAATCTTCCCTCTGGAAAGAAAGAGTGGAGCGGCTGGTGCAGCCTTGTGGCCGCCTGTCGAATGCGGCTAGGGAAGCGGGGTTCCCGGATGGTTGGGAAAAACACCCTCTTTGGAAGTGAGCGTTGGCGTGGTTCCGTCTTCGCCCCTGCGGGGCTACGCCGAGACAGGCCGCCGAGACAGGCCGCCGAGACAGGTGGTGTGCGGGCGGGGGCGTGAATGGGCGCGGGGTGGATACACGCGGGTAAATCGCTTGTCACGCTGAAGCTTTAGCGGAAGCGGGCCTCACAATCTTTTTCCTTGACTTTCGGGATTCCGGATGCTATAATGCGCGCGCATGCGCGGATACACGCGCAAACACACTCCAACCTGTCGATTTCACCTCCATGAAAAAGACCCCCTTCCTTGCTTACATCCTCGCAGCCATGCTCTCCTGCGCGGGCATTCCGCATGCGGAGGCATCAACGTACTACAATGTAACTCTGACCGATGACGAGCCCAGCTGGGACGTGGCGGAAAACAACTGGTATTACACATACACAGATTCAATTACCGGCAAGAAGTACGCCTGTTACGATCTCTTTGTGGAAGCCAAGGATGGCCGCCTTGTCAACGGTGGGTGGTCTTCAAACATCTATATCCGCAGCGGCGCAAAGCTCACAGCGGATTATTTGCTGCAAAAGACGGACAATCCGGAAGGCTCGGAATTATGGAACTTGCTATACGATTACGGTAATGACGATTACCGCCTGCACATCTACATGGATGACAATTCCTCCTTGAACTATACCAACCAGGACCTTTGGCTCGGTGTTTTCCATTTCCAAGAGGGAGCCACTGTAAACATCAGCGTCTACTCGAACCGTATTGTGGCGCGATCCATAGGAAAATACACGGACCGCGACTTTACCATCAACGCCAAGATTAACACGACTGCGGGCCTAGATCTATGGAACCAGTATACATCTTCCGTGACGTTGAAGTACGATCAGTACATGTCTTTCACAGTCGAGAGGGGTGACAACAATTGTGCTCCCTACATTGACGCAGCTGGGAAGATTCACTTGCCCGACTCCACATACCGGACACAGCTGAACGGGTGCGTCATGTACGTGCCCAGAGTTAGTGGAGATTTTATGAAAGGCTATTTGAAGGGCACCACCCTGATATCGCTCAGCAATACCGATTTTCAGGGATTCTACAGGGAGTGGTGGGACGGCATTACCCAAATCAGCTGGCTGTTGAACAACGTCGAGGTGCAGGAGGGATGCAGCGCGCGGATGCGCTACGGGTACTATGGCGGCAACATTACCTTGCAGAAGGGCAGTTCCCTGAAGTTCGAGATGGAAATCATGCCGGCGGGTATCGATGATGCAAATCCGAACGGCGGAATCAACATTTTCATGAAGGACAGCTCCATGCTGGACCTTGCTGGTAGGACGTTGCCTGCGCTGTATTTGTATCTTCATGGCACAGGGCTAACCGTCAAAAACGGCACTATTGCGGGCAACCTTACGCTGCAAGACCGCACTTTGGCGCTGCAGGATATCCGCTTCAACCAGGAGGACATGCTGTGCCTATGGGGCGGTGCCACGCTGAACCTTTCAGGGCAATCGTTCGAGACGAAACATTTGAACATTGCCTACATGGGCAACACCATCACAAACGGCTCTCTCTCGGGAGCTCTCGCACTCGAAAACACCGAGCTGACGCTGGAGTCTCTCGACTCCATGGATACCATAGTGTGCCTGAATGGCGGTGCCTCCCTGAACTTCAACAAACAGCCGAATCTGCCCCTGGAGCTGGTTGTGGCCGGAACAAACGACATACAGGACAAGGACGGGCTCATCACCACCAGCGAGCTCCGCATGGAGAGCGAGAGTGCCCTGAATGTAACCGGCAACATCTCCAGCGAATGGATTGACATGTTGGCTAGCAGCGTGACGGCAACCGGGGATGTGATTGCCGGCGGTATCACCGGCTCCGGACACATTGGAGCGCATAATATCGAGCTGGACACCCTTTCGGTGAGCAACATGCAGCTTTTTGCAGAAAACAGCGTGCAGGTGACGGGGACTGCCCATGCATGCAGCTTGGAGGTCCAGGGGAAAAACGTCACTTTGTCCGCAGTGGAAATCGCGCCATTGCTTTCCGAATTCGCGCAAATAGTTGCCGCTGAAGACATCCATATTACCCAAGGCTTCATCGGGAAGAGTTTGGATGCCATCGCCGGTGGAGCCATTACCCTGGCTTCGCTGGGGAGTGAGGCGAATCCCATCACGCGGGCGTACATCATATCTACGGGGGCGGGTGTCACCATAGAAGAGTTTTATGGGCGTACAGACGCGGATTTGTCGTTGCAGGTTGAATCCGCAGGCAAGGTCGTCATCGGGAAAAGCCCGGAATCAGGGCAGAGCTTCCCCGTTGTCACGGGCAACATGAATATCCGCTATACCGGTAGCGGCAGCGGAACGGAATCCTGGGATGTGGAAATGCTCTGCGAAGTGCATGGCAACCTGACAGTGAACGCGGCGCATGGGCGTGTCTCCGCCTTAACTGTCAAGAGCAACAAATATTGCGACATTTACGCGAGACAAATCAATCTCGTCTCCTTCGCGGGAAATAGTATGACGTTGAATGCAAGCGTGAGTGCATCGGTGACGAAGGCCGCGGCGGCAGGCTCACTGAGAATTATCGGGCTGAACGGGGAGCTTCCGGATATCACCATCCAGAGCGACATGATTGCAACGTCATTGATTTGGCTGGACGGAAAAAACATCACGGCAACCGGCATCTTCAGCGTTTTGGCTTCCAGTCGCTACCAAATCAGCGCCGCCAATAACGTTGACATCAAAGGTACCTTCCAAGGAGGGAAATTAGCCCTCACAGCCGCAGGTGCGGTCACCCTCGGCGCGGTGGGAGATTCCGGCAATCCTGTTGAAAGCGCGAATATCCGCTCCACCGGCGGTGCGGTGAACATCAGCTGGGGGGCGGTCGCATCGGGTGCGCTCTCCCTAGAGGGTACCGCTGTCAACATTGGCGAATCGATTACGGCTGGCAATGTCAATATCCATAGCACCTCCGGGGATATCCAGATTAATAAAGCGGTAAGCTGCTCCTCCGCCACCATGGAGGCCGCCGGGAATATCACTGTCAATGGGCAGGTAAGCGGCTCCCTGACGGCAACGGCCGGCGGCTCCATCACCCTGGCTTCCTTCGTCGGCGGTTCCTTGGCGGCAGCCGCCACAGGGGGAATTGCCGTGAAAGACGTGACCATAACAGGCGACCAGGGTTCGAGCCTCTCTTCCAAAGCATTGGTTGTTTTCAAGGCTCGCTTGGGATGCACGGCCTGCGGACGCACGCGGTGGTATTTCCTGCACTGCGGACACCACACCACGGGGCAGTCGATTTCCAGCACCACGTCAATCTCGTTGTACGGTGTGTCCCTGATTGTCAGTATCCGGCTGCCGCGCCGCTGCATCGGGCACCCGCACTGCTCGCACTCGAAACGCGCTGCACAGCAGAACTCGTACTTGACAACAACGCGGTTGTCTCTACAATATGTCTCGGTGGCACGCCACCCCGTCAACTCCAAGGCTGGTATTATGTTCACAACCAATTCTAGCACACGAGTCTAGGGGGCGTGCCGCTTTTCTGCTCCGCTACAAATCTGCCGGAGTGCC
>JAZLHB010000078.1:0-19014 GCA_045616565.1 Akkermansia sp.
CTTCTCGCGCACCAATCCGAATTCTGCTATTTCGTACCAGCTTTTTGCACCACACAAAACAGCACAAAATGCAATTGTGATTATGTCTATAAGTTTATGTTTCTTTGCCCTGTTGACGCGCTTGTCCTCTATTGTAGAAAATAGTTATAAAGTTTTCCATGCGGGTATAATATCATACTTATAACAAAAGTCAACACATAAAAGAATAAAAAAAACAAAAAAACTTCAATTTTAATACATTTACTGGCTCACCGAGTAGTATTTTGCATGCTCATCTTTTGCAAATTGTCAAGAAAAATTAAATGCGTCGGCCCTGAAACTCGATGAAAATTGGTTGACACCCAACCCTGCCGTATGCTATCTAATTCGTGTAGTCTGATGAACACTCAAACGTTTTTCCAACTAACGGCACACATTTCACCATAAACAAATCACTACAGAACTCATGAAAATATCTGGAAAAGGAAAGGTGTATTTTGGCTGGGACAAAAGCCGCGGGTGCCCGACTTTTAAATTCTTCGGGGTCTCAATCTTTCACAAAAACAAAATATCGTATAAACTACAGGGGATTGCCAGCACCCTCCATGAATTGAATGACAGGCTTCAAAGAGCTGATACCTTGCTGCATGAAATGGATGGCAAGCTGCTCGCAATGGATGGCGTGCTCCAACAGCAAGCCAAACACACCCACCTAATGAATTATTTTCAGAGGGAACAGGAAAAATTGAAGAACATCAACATCCCGGCGGCATCAAACCACCCGGCAATTTTTCAAGCTCAAAAGAATAGTCTCGCCGGAAAGGATGTGGTTATAATAGCCACCGGGCCAACCCTGGATCAATACACCCCCATACCGGATGCGATACACATGGGAGTAAACCGCGCCTTCATGCAACCGGGGGTTCTTCTGGACTATCTCATTATCCAGGATAAACTCGACATACCAGATGAAATGCTGATCAACTACCGCCCCGGTAAATGCAGCAAGCTATTCGGGCTGCACTATCTTGTGCCTCCTTATTCAGAGCAGATGCTCCAGCAATGCGGTGCAGCGCGGTATTACTTTGATGCCATATGCATCGGCGAGCCAAAGAAAAGCATGCCTCTGGATTTGGCCCATCAGCCTTTTGTCGCTTACGGCAGCACAGCACACATAGCCATGCAGCTTGCCCTGTGGACGCATCCCCGCCGAATATTCCTGGTTGGTTGTGATTGCTCACTGAACGGCTATTGCCGCGCAGCTGAAACCGGTTCAACTCAGATCTTGCCGGTGGATTTGGTCATTGAGGGTTGGAAGGAGCTTGCTAAATTCGCCCGAGATTTCTACCCCGATGTTGAAATTTGCTCTATCAACCCAATTGGATTGAAGGGAGTTTTTCACGATATGACCTTCCGGGACGGACAGCTCGAAAATCTCTAAAAAACGCAAGCACTTTACCAGACACTAGTTTCTTTTATAAACAATACTGCGGAGGAGGATCACCCCACTTGTTGCATGCCACATGTGTCTCAGAGACTGAATCTCTTTTTCATCGCATTGTTGGCCGCTCCTTGAGGATTTTCGAAAAAAGCCCCTCTCTATGAATATTGTCAGCAAAGGCGTCAAGGGTTTTGCATTTCATCCGGCCCCACCACTTGATTTTGTGGGTTTTCAACCGTATTGGCGACGTGCGTTCATGCATTATCCAAAGAAAACAGCTTGACTTTCGAGCACCAAAAGGATAGGATTCTAGGCGAATTTTCTATTCCTCATATGAGTCAACCATTAGTGACCGTCGTAACGGTGGTGTGGAATGCCTATACTTGCGGGCGCGCCGAGCTGTTGAAGCAAAGTCTGGCTTCCGTGGCCAGACAGGATTATCCCCATATCGAGCATCTCGTGATAGACGGCGGGTCTACGGACGGCACGTTGGAAATACTGCGCCCGTATGAAGCCAAGGGAGCCATAAAACTGGTATCAGAACCCGACAAGGGTATCTACGATGCCATGAACAAGGGTATAGCCCGAGCCCAAGGCAAGTATACAGCTTTCCTGAATAGCGATGACTATTGGCATGATGAACAGGGGATTTCCACCAGTGTGGAGCTTCTGGAAAAAACTGGGGCCGCATTCTCCTACGCCCCCAGCATATGGCTGGGGGAAAATGATTGCTACTTGGCAACAAACATACCGCAAATAGGCGTATTCTATGCCATGATGCCCTTCTGCCACCAAACCATGTTCACGAGGACGGACAAGTTACGCGATTATGGAGGCTTTGACGACAAAACATTCCGCAGCGTTGCAGATTACGATTTGATATGCCGCATGCTGATGGCAGGAGAACGCCCGGTGTACAATCCTCACCTTTTCACAACTTTCCGCATGGGGGGATTCAACAATGCCAATGAAGAGCAGAACCGCTTGCGTGAAAGAGAAGACAGCCTGATGAGGAAGCGCCTGTTCGGGCATTTAATGGGGGCAGAATCAGCTGCCAATCTGAGCACGCAAAAGCCCCTGTCCGCTTCCTTCTCAAAGGCTTTGGAAATGCTTGTACATCCATCCGTGGCAGTGCAAATGGAGCGCAGCATCAACCACATTTCATTGACAACGGATCATTTCGGGCTCATTGCAAATGTCATGAAAGAGGAGAAACTTCAAGGTCTCCCGCCGGAAGAAATACCGAATGCCGCCTCCAAGGAAATCAAGCCGAATGAGCCAGGGTCGGAAATGCGTACAATCATGCTCTTCGGGTTCCTCCCCCTCTTGACCGCAAAGAGCACGCCGAGACGGGAGACGTGGAACTTGTTCGGGATTCTACCGCTGCTGAAGGTTCGCAAGGCCAACTCCAGAAAAAGCTACCTGTTGTTGGGGTTCCTGCCGCTCATCATCGTGCGCGGGGCAAGGAAGTAGCGCTTTCCGCCAGGCTCATCGGCCTTTCTTGGATATTTTAATTCCAAACAGGTAGAGCTTTCTTCCGGCGAAGCCGAAGTTCTTGACTTTGAACAGCGGCAATCCCAGAAAATTGTATTTCCTGCCCTTAACAGAGCATTCGTAGAATAGTTTAATCCTCCTGTAACGGCGAGTGTGACGGATAATTTGAACCAAACCGTTTTCCATATGGGGTTGATCCTTCACCACCGCTTGCAAATCCTGACCATGTTCAATAAAACGTGATGCGTCTATTTCTGCATCCGGAGGGCCCATAGGAAGCTCTGACTGAGGATTGATTTCTATTACATTGGGAAATTCCCTCTCCCATGAGCGGACGGCTTTCAATGTATCTGGTGTTGCCTTGTGCGTGTACAGATAAACCTGTGCATTGCACGCCTTCAACGAAAGCAGGCAGTTTTTGAGGCTTCTTAACTCATCGTGCAGGTGTACAGCCACAGTCACAGGCGGGTTGACAAGCAGCTCATATTCCTTGAGCTGCCAAAAGACACGTTCATCCCCGGCAAGTTGCCCCCGAAGATCGAATTCTGCGTCTATCGACTGCCTCAATTCTTTCAGGAACTCTATGCGCGCGGCTGCCCCCATGATTGAGACTTGGTAGAGAATGCAGCCCAGCATTTCCCTGTAAAGGGATTTCATAGAAACTGGCGAGGCTTCCAACTGCTCCAAGGCTCTTCGGAGATACCGATAGGCTTCAATGAATATACCAGCCTCAGAATTCAGCTTGTGGCTCAAGGAATTGGAGTGTATACGGTACCGGGTGAATACACGATTCACCACAGAAACCTTGTGAGCCCGGTAGAGGGCAAGAAACACGAAGGCAACATCCTCTGCGCGGCGGATGTGGATAAAACGCAGATGATTGTCCAAGAGGAATTGCCTGCTGTATAGCTTGCCCCAAGCCCACGGCTTGGCAAGCTCAAAAAGGGAATCTTCCAACTCCAATCGTGGGCAAAACCCCATGGGATCTACCTTTCCCATGAGTTTATGGTTCAATTGGTAGGGCATGTTATGCTTTTTGCCTGAATCCTCGAATCCTTCCGCCATACCCACCACTATATCTGCCCCGGTTTGTTCTGCACGCAGGCTAAGGGTCTCCAGCATATCCGGGGTGAACAGGTCATCGGAATCGTGAAAGGAAATGTACTTGCCGGCAGCGGCTTCAATACCGGCATTTCTGGCTGCACCAGCTCCAACATGCGGCAGAGTAATGATTTCCAACTGAGGATACTTGGCGGCAAACTCTTGCAAAATAGCAAGACTGCCATCCGTGCTGCCGTTATCTACGCACAAGATTTGCACAGATGGGCAAGTTTGGTTGCACAGGCACTCCAAGGTTCCCCGCAAGTATTTCTCGGAGTTGAATACGGGAACAATAGCGGTAACAAGCATGGGGGAAGAGGGAGAGGTCATGATAGAGAAGTGGGGAAATTAGCGCTGGGGATGAGATTTCCATACACGTATGCCGCACAGGTAAGCGCTCTTGGTGCCAGAACTGCGGAAGCGCGTCTCCCAAATGGGGATACAGCCCAGAAGGCTCCACCGGCTGCTGCAGGCCGGAGGATTCATGCTGTGCCCCAACACGGGAACTATACCGAAGAGAAGATAAAGGCGCATGCCTGATGGCGATACAGTGGAACGCAGCAGGGGAATACCCAGAGGGCCGGAGTGCCGCCATCCTGCCCGGGGTGGCAAGACATTCCCCTTACCATTTGAGCACACAGTCAAGGTTTGCTGGCGGAGTAAGGGGCGCAGTCCGAAGTGCTGCACATCCCCATGGGCATCAATCACAGAAGCCATAGCGGCCGGATGCAACAGAGAAGAAAGGACCAAGAAGAGCTCCTGAGGCATAAAGCCTTTTTCCAAGGGTTCCAACAGGGATTCCTGTATCAACGGCAACAATTGTCTTCGACGCGCCAGCCTAGATTCCCGCTCCGTGTCGCCCGCCCGACTGAAGGAAACCCCTCCTCGGCGAAACGAAGTAAAATCCAATGGAACAAACACAGGCTTGCAGCCGCTGACTAGCAAATGCAGAATCATATCATAATCTGCAGCAACGCTGAACTGATCTGCCGCAAAGCCGCCAGCCTCACGCAGTGCATCAGCGCGCGCGAACATGGTTTGATGGCAAAATGGCATGAGAGAAAACGCGCAACCGAGCTCCGGCATGAAAACACCGCCATCCGTCCCGTCAGCATGAATGTAGCGGCAGGGGGCATAGGAGAAATCAGCCTGGGCACGCTCCAAGCTTTCCACGGAACGGGCCACGCCGTGCGGGTTGTGCCAGTAGTCGTCAGAATTCAGGAAAGCTACATACTTGCCGCGCGCGGCACGGAGCCCCTTGTTCATGGCATCGTAAATCCCGGAATCCGGCTCGGAAATGATGCGGATTCCGCGCTTGCCCTCGTACTCGCGCAGCAGCTCCTGGGTTCCGTCGTCGGATGCGCCGTCAATCAGCAGGTGCTCAATGGCAGGGTAGTCCTGATGCTGAACCGACTCCACACATTGGCGGAAATGTTCTGCCCTGCCGGATTTCAGGAGGTTGCGAATGACAGTGACAACGGTGACCAGGGGCTGGTTATTCATGGCTGGCGGAGTGGCAGAAATCATTTGAACATGCGAGACAGGCGTTTCCAGTAATAGCCCGCGCCCAGGGCTGTGCCGCCGCAAAGGATTTTTCTGAGCATGCGGGCGTTGCGGGGTGAAATACCGGGGAAGGGAGAATCTGCGGCATAACCAGCGAACTGCAGGCCTGCTCGCACCTTGGCGGCGCATGCCCGCTGCGCGGCATGCGGGGCCATGGAATGGATGCGGCGCAGGGCGTGCACGGCATAGCCTGCCACGCAGGCTGCTCCCCCGTTTGCCTGAGGGTGGGCGTGCATGAACTCTGCCAGGTGCAGCGCGGCATCCGCCATTTCCGCCACATGTTCACGAACGCTTGCAGAAAGGGAATTTCCCCGCGTCTGGTAGGTGTAACCGATGGTAGGGCACAGCACAATTTGGCGGCACAGGGGAAAGAGCATATAGTTGAACAGCGTGTCTTCCCCGAAATGCACATCCTCCGCAAAGGATACACTGTGCGATCGAATGATATCCGCGCGGTACAGACGCCCCCACACGCGCAGCGTGAGCTGCAAATCCTCCACGGCGGCATCTGCCACCACGGCCGCCCTGCACACCGGGCAGTTTTGCACCGCCGCGCCACCGGATACGCGGAACCCGCCAATGATGCAATCCGCCAGCGGATGCTGCCTGGCTGTCACCAACAGCTGCGGCAGGCAATCCGCCTCCAGGGTATCGTCTGCATCCACAAAGGAAACATATTCACCGCGCGCCTCCGCCAACCCGGTATTGCGCGCGGCGGAAACACCGCCGTTGGCACGGTGTACCACCCTCACACGCGGCTCCTCCGCCGCCAACTCGTCCAACAGGGAGGATGACCCATCCGTGGATCCGTCATCCACACATATAATTTCCATATCCTCAACAGGGGCGGCACACACGCTCTCCACACACTTGCGCAGGTAGGGCAAGGCGTTGTACACGGGGATGACGACAGAAAGGAGCATGGGCATAAAGTATGGGAATCCGAAGCACCCCATCGCGTAAAGCGTACCGCTTGCACGCGCGCAAGTCAAGGAAAAACGGCCATATATCACGCAAGCTTGCTGGCAGGAATATGGAGTTGCTAGTCATGCTCCCATCTGTTATAATCGCGGAGTTGGCGAATTCCAAACAGAACAAAGGCACCACGCTGGTGTCCGTGATGGCGCCGGTCGTCAGGCACTATGTTTTCTCCTCCCCCCGCGTGCGCCGTTGTGTGGCAGGCGGAGTGGTGGCGGGCGTTTTTGCCGCCATGGCATCCGGATTCGGCCTGCCCTTCATTATCCAAAAAGTGCTGCCTGTTGTATTCGGCAAAGAACCGCCGCCTGCCGTGCTGCAAGAATGGCTGGCCCGCCATATAGCGCCGGAAAACATGGACATGGCACTGCTGTGGGGTGCTGCGCTGTTCATCCCGCTCATCATGGCGGTGCGCGGCATATCCACGTACCTGAACACCTACCTGCTGACCAAGGGCGGCATGATGGCGCTCTCAGATATGCGCACGGATTTGTTTGCGCGCCTGCAATGGCTTTCCTTCTCCTTCCATGACCGCCGCAGCCGCGGTGATCTCATGACCACGGTCATCCAGTACACGCAGAATGTGCAGCAGGGCATGATAGCGGTGCTGAACGACCTGGTGCTGCAGCCGCTCACCCTGGTGGCGGCGGCGGCGTACCTGGTGTATGTGGCGCTCACCAGCCACGCGGGGGCCATGCTGCTGGGCAACCTCATCATCTCCGCCGCCTGCATACCGCTCATCCACTTTGTGGGCAAGAAGCTCGTAAAGCACATCCGCAAGGCCTTGGTGGGCATGAACGTCATCACCTCCATTGTGGAGGAAACCCTCTCCGCACAGCGGGAGGTGCGCGCGTTCAACCTGGAGCACCTGCGCGAGAAGATGCTGCGTGAGGCCATACGGCACTTCAACCGCATCCTCATTGTGGTGGCGGCATGGCAGCAGGCGCTCGCACCGCTGGTGGAGATTGTGACCGCGCTCGCCCTCTCCTACGCCCTGTTCCACGGTGCGCACGACGGCTTGACGCTGGAGCAGTTCAGCGCCATAGCCACGGCATTCTACTTCTGCTACGATCCGGTGAAGCGCCTGGGGGCCACCGCCAACAGCTGCCAGATGATACGCGTGGGCATTGAAGGCATCAATGAAATCCTGCTGGCGAAAGACGAAACTCCGGAACCGGACAATCCCCTTTCCCTGCCGCACCCCACCCCCGGGGCCGTGGACTTCCGCAGCGTCAATTTCAGCTATGTGGCAGACACCCCCGTGTTGCGGGATGTCACCGTGAGCATTCCCGCCGGCCAGGTGGTGGCCCTGGTAGGGCCCAGCGGCTCCGGCAAAACCACCTTCATCAACCTCGTCTGCCGCTTCTATGATGTCAACAGCGGCAGCGTGGAAATCGACGGCGTGGACGTGCGCCGCCTCACCCGAGCCGAACGCACGGGGGCCATTGCACTTGTCTCACAGTTTGCCGCGCTCTTCCGCGGCACCGTGCGCGAGAACATCCAAGTGGGCAGCCCAAACGCCACCGCCGAGGAAGTGGAACGCGCCGCGCAGCGCGCGCGTGTGGACGAGTTTGCCCTGCAAGACCCCGCCGGGTACGACCGCATGCTGGAAGAGGGCGGTGCCGGGCTTTCCGGCGGCCAGCGCCAGCGCGTCTCCATTGCGCGCGCCTTCCTGAAGAACGCCCCCATTCTCATCTTGGACGAGGCGACCTCCGCGCTGGACATGAAGAGCGAGGCAGCCATCCAGCAATCGCTGGAGGAACTGGCCAAGGGTCACACCACCTTCATCATCGCCCACCGCTTCAGCACCATCCGCATGGCGCAGCGCATCCTCGTGTTCGAGCAGGGCCGCATAGTGGCAGACGGCACACACGAAAGCCTCTACAACGAATGCATGCTCTACCGCCACCTGTATGATGAACAGGTGCGGCAGGCAAAAGAAGGAAAGGAGTGCGCATGCTGAAACGCTACATGTACTTTGTGAAGGCATTCCTGGTGCCGCACCTGCTGCTGCTGGGTGTGGTGTTCCTCACGGGCATCATAGCGGCCTCCGCCAGCGGCCTGGGTGTGCCCATGATGGTGAAATACGTGTTCCCGCTGGTGTTCAACAGCGATACCGGGGCCACGCCGGAAATCGTGCAGCACATCCCCTCCCTGGGCGAGCTGGACCGCAGCACGCTGCTGTGGTGGGCCTGCGCGTCACTGCCGCTCATGTTCATGATCCGCGGCTTTGCCCTGTGGGCGAACGCGGTGCTGGTGAACCTGCTGGGCCTGCGCATTTTGGAAACGCTGCGCATGAGCGTGTTCCGCCGCGTGCAGGAACTGCCCGTCGCCTTCATGGAGAAACGCCGCAAGGGAGATGTGCTCAGCCGCATTGTGGCAGACACGCAGAACGTGCAGATGATTCTCTCCAACGTGGCGAACGACCTGGTGAAGCAGCCCATCACCGCCCTCTGCGGCATCACGGCCTTCATCACCCTGCTGGTCATGACCGGCAACGGCTGGCTCTTCTTCGTCAACCTTATCTTCCTGGCACTGGCGGCCTGGCCCATCATCATTTTCGGCAAGCGCATCACCCGCAAGGCTCTCCTCGCCCAGCAGGGGCTCGGTGAGCTCAACTCCGCCATGCAGCAGAACCTCGAAACCCAGCGCGAGGTGCGCGCCTATGCCATGGAGGAACGCGAGATTTCCGGCTTCCGGGAAGTTTCCAACCGCTACTGCACCCAGTACGTCAAGCTCATCAAGTACCAGAAGGCCCTCGTTCCCGTTATGGAGATTGTCACGGCCATTGCCCTGGCGGTGCTCATGGTGCGCGGCCGCCTGTGCGAGATGAAGCTGGACGACTTCATGGCCATGGCGGGCGCGCTGTTCTTTGCATTCGACGGCATGAAGCGGGCAGGCAACGCATTCAACCGCTTCAACGAGGCGCAGGGCTCCCTGCAGCGCCTTTCTGAAATCCTGCTGGAACCCAACGACATGCCGGACCCGGAGAACCCGCGCGAGCTGCCGCAGCGCGTGCGCGGGGAGATCGCCTTCCGCCATGTCACCTTCGCCTATGATGAGCAGCACACCGCCCTGCGGGATATCGACCTTGTGATTCCCCCCGGCCAGATTGTGGGCCTGGTGGGCCCGAGCGGCGCCGGCAAAACCACCTTCGCCAACCTCATCCCCCGCTTCTACGATGCCACGCAAGGGGCCGTGGAAATAGACGGCATCAACGTGAAAGACCTCCGCACCCACGACCTGCGGGAGCAGCTCTCCTACGTGGGGCAGCAGGCCCTGCTCTTCTCCGGCTCCATCCGCGAGAACATCGGCCTCGGCAAGCCCGGCGCCACAGAGCAGGAAATACTGGACGCTGCGGACGCCGCCGCCGTCTCCTCCTTCCTCGGCACGCAAAGCGCCGGGCTGGACACCGCCCTGGGCCAGGGCGGCACGGGGCTTTCCGGCGGCCAGCGCCAGCGCGTGGCCATTGCACGCACCTTTGTGAAGGACGCCCCCATCCTCATTCTGGACGAGGCAACCGCCTCCCTGGATGCAGAGAGCGAGCGGGACATACAAAGCTCTCTGGAGCGCCTGGCGCAGGGGCGCACCACGCTCATTGTGGCCCACCGCTTCAGCACCATCCGCCACGCCCACCGCATCCTCGTGTTCGACCACGGCCGCATCATCGCAGACGGCACGCACGGGGAACTCTACGCCGCCTGCCCGCTCTACAAGGAACTGTACGACCGCCAGGGCGTGTAGGGCTCTCCTTTTTTGTTGCACGCGGGCGTGATTTGTGGTAGTCTTTCCACCGCTATGGAAAAGACTCTGTTCCAGAAAATAGCAGACAAGGAAATACCGTCCGACATGGTGTACGAGGACGAGCACTGCGTGGCGTTCCGCGATATATCGCCGAGCGCGCCGGTGCATATCCTGCTGGTGCCGCGCAAACCGCTGCGCGACATAGCGTGCGCCACGGCGGAAGATGCGGCACTGCTTTCCCACCTGATGCTGAAGGTGGGAGACATTGCCCGCGCGCAGGGCATTGCGGAGAGCGGCTTCCGCACGGTGCTCAACACCGGGGAAGACGGCGGCCAGACCGTGCCGCACCTGCATATCCACATCATCGGAGGCCGCTCCATGCAGTGGTCTCCGGGTTAGGATTCCTGCCGCATCTCCCCTGAATCACCGCCTTGGACACCATGGGCAAACAAAAGCTGGAGCGCACGGTGTGGGTCTCACGGCACACGCTGGAGGTGGTGCTGTCCCACAGCAAGCTGCGCCTTTCCTTCCTGGAGGATGGGCTGGTGCGCTGCCATTATGTGAACAGCCCCGTCTTTGAGGACATTCCCAGCTACGGTGTTGCCCCGGAATACCGCCCCGCCCCGCCGGAGCTGCAGGCGCAGGACTGCGGGGAATTCCTGCAAATCCGCACGCCGCGGCTTGCCCTGCACATCCGCAAGGAGGACGCCGGGCTGGAGTTCTACGATGCACAGGGCACATGCCTCTGCGCAGATGCGGACGGATTCGGCCACCGCCCCAACGAGCGCACGGGAGACAACTTTGTGTGGGTGCAGAAGGAAATGCCGCCCAAGGCGCATTTCCTGGCCTTGGGAGACAAGCCCGGCAAGCTCAACCTGCGCGGAAGGCGCTTGGAAATGTGGGGGGCGGACCACTACAAGTTCACCCCGCAGAGCGACCCGCTCTACAAGAGCATCCCCTTCTTCCTGTGCCTCAACGAGGGCACACAGTACGGCATCTTTTTCGACAACACCATGCGCTCCTACTTCGATTTCGGCAAGGAGCGCGCAGACCGACTGCTGTTCGGCGCAGACGGCGGGGTGATGGACTACTACTTCATTCTGGGAGCCACGGCGCTGGACACCGTGGGCATGTACACGCGGCTCACCGGGCTGCCCCCCATGCCGCCGCTCTGGACCCTGGGCTACCACCAGAGCAAGTGGAGCTACTACCCGGAACAGGCGGTGACAGACCTGGCAGCGGAACTCCGCAGGCGCCGCATCCCGTGTGATGCCATCCACCTGGATATCCACCACATGAAAAGCTACCAGGCCCTCACCTGGGACCGCACCCGTTTCCCGGACCCGCCGGGCATGATTCGCAAGCTCGGGGAGAACGGCTTCAAGGTGGTCTGCATCGTGGATCCCGGCATCAAGATCAACCCCAACAACTACGTCTGGAAAAGCGGGTTTGAGCGCAATGTCTTCTGCCGCCGGCACGATGGCGCGCTGCTGCACGGCACCGTGTGGCCGGGGGAATGCAACTTCCCGGATTTCACCTCCGCAGATACCCGCAGCTGGTGGGCGGACCTCTTCCACCGCCAGGTGGCGGAATACGGCGTGCGCGGCATCTGGGTGGATATGAACGAGCCCGTGATGTTCCCGGACAAGACCTTCCCGGACGACACGCGCCACGCGTTCGACGGCTTCTCCTGCTCCCACCTGAAGGCTCACAACGTGTACGGCCAGTGCATGGCGAGGGCCACGCGGCAGGGCATGGAGCAGGCCGCGCCTGAGCGCCGCCCCTTTGTGCTCTCCCGCTCCGGGTTTGCCGGGCTGCAGCGCTGGGCCGCCACCTGGACCGGCGACAACGATGCCGACTGGGAGAACCTGCAGATGGCCAACCTTATGGTGCAGCGCCTCTCCGCAAGCGGCATCTCCTTCTGTGGGGCGGACACGGGCGGATTCCTGGGCCGCCCCACGCCGGAGCTCTTCTGCCGCTGGATGCAGATGGCCGCCTACCACATCTTCTTCCGCAACCACAACAACGGAGAATTCGGCGGGCAGGAGCCCTGGTGCTTCGGGGAAGAGGTGGAATCCCTGGTGCGCGCCGCCATTGAGGAGCGCTACCGCCTGCTCCCCTACATCTACACCCAGTTCCACCGCTACCACACCGCAGGCACACCCGTCATCCGCTCCCTCGCCCTCATGCTCCACTCCAACACGGACATGTACTGGCGCAGCACCGAATTCTTCCTCGGAGACGCCCTCTACGTCGTTCCCGTGCACTACAAGGGCCAGGCGGAGCAAAAACTCTTTGTGCCGCCCGGCACCTGGTACTGCTTCCACACAGACAACCGCGTGCCCGTGAGCAATGCGGAATTCATCACCCCGGTGGTGCGCAAGCACATTCCCGTGCTGGTGAAGGGCGGCTGCGTCATCCCGCGCTGGCCCGCGCAGCAGTATGTGGGAGAACTCCCCGTGCCCCCCTGCACGCTTGATTTGTGGTGGGCACCGGACACGGAGGAAACAAGCAGCCTTTACGAGGACGCCGGGGACGGTCCGGATGCGGAGCGCTTCGGCGCCTACCTGCTGCACGAGTTCCGCTACCATGCAGAAACCCGCAGCCTGCGGCTCACGGCGGAACGCAGCGGCGGGTACGACAGCGGCCGCACGGAATTCGCCTTCGCCCTGCACGGCCTGCCGCGCGATGCCGCCCCGCGCGCCGAGGTGGACAGTGCGGAGCTGCCCTGCAGCCTGGACGGGGACACCCATATCCTCCACCTCTCCCTGCCCGCGCTTTTCAACACCCTGGAGATTTCTTTCTGACACGCCATGAAAAAGGACACGCTCGACAAGATTGTCTCCCGCCTGGACAGCCTGGGCACAGACGAGCTGCGCGGCATCTTCCTGCGCATGGCGGCAGACAAGGGGCTGCTCCAGGATGTGTTCGATGCCCTGCGCGACGGGCTTATCCTCTTTGATGCGGAGGGGCACGCCCGCCTTGCCAACCGCGCTGCCGCCAAAATTTACGCCCGCCCGCTGCACGAGCTCCTCAGCGTGCCCTTCGAGACGCTGGTGGGCAACACCTGCCGCTGGGAGGAGCTGCACAACAGCGGCATCGCCATCTCCCGCGACCTGCAGGTCAACTACCCGGAACCGCGGCACTACAACTTCTTCATGAGCCCCGTGGGCGAGGGCGCGGAATACCTGCTGCTCATCCGCGACGACACGGAATCCCGCATGCAGGGAGAGGAGGATGCCGAAGCCCAGCAGATGAACCTGCTCACCTACCTCTCCAGCGCCGTGGCGCATGAAATCGGCAACCCGCTCAATTCCCTGGGGCTCAACCTGCAGCTGCTGCAGCGCAAGCTCAGGAAGCTGCCCGCCCAGGACACGGAGAAACTGGCTCCCCTGCTGGATGAGGCCTTGGCGGAAACCCGCCGCCTGGACACCCTGCTCCACCAGTTCCTCCAATCCATGCGGCCCACCCGCCTGCAGCGCAGCCCCGTGAACCTTGCAGACATCATCGGCAGGGTCATCTCCACCCTCACGCCGGAAATTGCCCCGCGCGGCATCGCCATCCACACAGAGCTGGATGAAAAGCAACCGGAACTCTCCGCAGACGGAGACCAGCTCTTCCAAGCCCTCTACAACCTCATCCGCAACGCATACCAATCCATCCCCGGTGAGAGCGGAGGCGTCTTTATCGCCACCGCCCACTCGGACTCGGAAATCCGCATCGTCATCAGCGATACAGGAACCGGCATCTCACACGAGGTCATGGGCTCCATGTACGAGCCCTTCCGCTCCACCAAGAAAAAGGGCAACGGCCTCGGCCTCCTCATCGTCCGCCGCATCATCAAGGACCACGGCGGCTCCCTCTCCTTCTTCTCCAAGGAGGGTACGGGAACTACCGTCACCATCAACCTTCCCCGCGCAGACAAGGTGGTGCGCCTCCTCCCGCAGGGCGAATAAAACCCATCACCTCCCACCTCGAAATGAAAATAAGGCAAATCGTTATTTTCATTTCGAGCCCTAAATAGAATTTGACAGGCGGCCTGTTTTCATTTAGGCTGGGGGCGTGAAAAGAAAAAACACCGGCCGGCATGTCACCATTGATACCATCGGGGAAAGGGTTCAAGCCTTTATCCCTGCACCGCTGCCGCCACATCCCCGGCTGGCGCTGGACGACAGGGCAGAAAACATGCTCAACCGTGCCATGCAGGCTCTGGGAGCGCTGGATGCACTGGGAGAGCATATGCCGGATGTTGCCCCGTTCATATACGCCTACATACGGAAAGAAGCCGTGTATTCCTCCATGATTGAGGGCACTCAATCATCCCTGAGCGATTTGCTGCTGTTTGAACAAGGCGGATATGAGAAGCTGGACACCGATGATGTGGCGGAAGTGAGCCTCTATGTATCCGCCATGCAGAAAGGAATGGAACGCATGGCGGAGGGATATCCCATCTCCTTGAGATTGATACGCGAGCTGCATGCAGAATTGCTGCGCAGGGGCAGAGGTTCCGCAAAAATGCCGGGAGAGTTCCGCCGAAGCCAAAACTGGATCGGCGGCACCCGCCCCGGGAACGCCGCCTATGTGCCGCCGCCGCCCCAGGCTCTCATGGAATGCCTGGGAGCCTTGGAGCTTTTCATCAATCAGACAGACGGCATCCCGCCCCTCGTCAAGGCGGCGCTCGTTCATGTCCAGTTTGAAAGCATACACCCCTTTCTGGACGGGAACGGGCGAGTGGGAAGACTGCTGATACAAATGATGCTCTGCCACAGTGGGTTGCTCAACAAGCCCCTGCTGTATCTCAGCCTTTATTTCAAGCAACACCGCAGGCAATACTACGAGCTGCTTGGCGGTATCAGGCGAGATGGCAACTGGGAGGCCTGGATTGAATTTTTCCTGGATGCCGTGCAGCACACTGCAAGCGATGCCGTACGCGTACTTGCCGGTTTGCAGGCACAGGTGACCCGGGACCGGGAAACGGTTGCCTCTCTCGGACGCATGCGCAGAAACGCCGCAAAAGTGCTCGGAATCATGCAGCGCCATATCGTCACGCGCCCCTTGATTCTTGCCAAGCAGGCCGGCTTGGCTCCATCTACCACCTACAGGATTTTGGATACCTTGGAACAACACGGCATCATCCGCCAAAGCGGCCAAACCGGGCGCAACAGGGTCTATATCTATTCCGCATACCACGCCTTGCTGGAAGAATAGTTTGCGCCATCCCCCACCGCACATGCCGCATGCGTGCGCGCATGTGCGGGCTTGACTTTTGAGTGGGAAACCGTTAGGATAGCGCGGACAACAGTATGGCGAACAAGAAAAAGGGAGATACTTGGAGCAGCAGCTTGGCCGTGGTGCTGGCGGTGGCCGGCAGTGCCGTGGGATTCGGCAATTTCCTGCGCTTTCCAGGCTTGGCGGCGCAGTACGGCGGTGGAGCGTTCATGATTGCGTACTTCTGCGCGTTCGTGCTCATGGGGCTGGCTCTCAGCTGGATGGAGTGGGCCCTGGGGCGCTGCGGCGGCAGGCTGGGCGGGCACTCCAGCGCGTCCATCTTCACCCTGCTCTCCAGCTACGCGCACAAGTGGAAATACCTCGGCGTGTTCGGCGTGGTGACACCGCTGGGCATCAGCATGTACTACATGAACCTAGAGGGCTGGACACTGGGCTACGCCTGGCACATGGCACTGGGCAACCTGAACCTGGAGACCCCGGAGCAGTTCGGCGACTTCTTCACGAAGTTCACGGGCGCATCCGGAGACGGCGACATCTTCAAGAAGGAAAGCGGCCTCATCATCTTCTTCCTGCTGGCTCTGTTCGCCAACTTCTACCTGCTGTACCGCGGCGTGGTGAAGGGTATCGAGTGGTTCTGCAAGTGGAGCATGCCTATTCTGCTGCTCATTGCCGTGGCCATTCTGGTGCGCGTGCTCACGCTGGGCACGCCGGATGCCCCCCACCCGGAGCGCAGCGTGGAGCAGGGCCTAGGCTACATGTGGAATCCGGACAAGGTGATGCTGGTGACGGACGACGGCAAGGGCGGCTCCAAGACGCTGGACATGGTGCCCGCCAACTCCACCCCGGAGCAGACCCGCGCGTATGTGGAGAAGGTGCAGAAGGCCAACCCCGGCGTGTCCGTGCGCGCGGAGTCCATCGATATCTGGCACGGCCTGCTCAACCCCAACCTGTGGGTGGCCGCCTCCGGGCAGATTTTCTGGACGCTCTCCATCGGCTTCGGCGTCATCATCTGCTACAGCAGCTATGTGGACCCCAAAAAGGACATTGCGCTCAGCTCGCTCACCGCAAACGCCGCCAACGAGGCGGTGGAGGTGGGCCTGGCGGGCATGATGATCATCCCGGCGGCGGTGTCGTTTCTGGGTGTGGCCGCAGCGGCGGGGGCGAGCACCTTCGGGCTGGGGTTCAACGTGCTGCCGCAGGTGTTCGCCGCCATGCCGCTGGGGCAGTTCTTCGGCACGGTGTTTTTCGTGCTGCTGTTTGTGGCGGCAATCACCAGCTCCATCTCGATGGTGCAGCCGGCCATCTCCTTCATTGAAGAATACTGGGGTGTCTCGCGCGTCCACAGCGTTGCCATCGTCAGCTTCCTCACCTTTATTGGCGCCCTCATGGTCGCCTGGTTCTCCGGCAACGACATGGTCGGCCTCTCCACCATGGACTTCTGGGTGGGAACCATGAGCCTCTACATCATCACCGCGCTCAACTTCATCATGTTCCGCTTCATCATCGGCACGGAGCGCGGCATCGAGGAGCTGCAGCACGGCGCGCTCGTCCACATCCCCACCGCCCTGCTGAAGTTCGTCGTCAACTGGTCCGCGCCCGGTATTCTGGGCATCATCTTCATCGCCTGGCTGTATGACAACGTCTTCAACGAGGTGTGCCAGCCCGTGCGCGACCTGCTGGAAGGCAAGGTGGGCGCGGTGCTGCCCATGCTCTGGATGGTGGTTACCATGTTGTTATGCTGCATGGTGGCGCACACCTCCAAGAGATTCCGCAACAAGACCCTTCCGGGTGAACCAACAGAAAGGCCCCCCCGCTTATGACCCTTACCGGCATCATCACCATGTCCGTTTCCGTAGCCGCCGTGTGGACGCTGTTCATCTGGTGCAGCACCCTGCTGGTGCGCGCGGACAAGAAGCAGAAGCAAAACTGCCATTGACCCCATGAAACGCGCGCTCCTGCTCGCCCTGCTGGCCGCCCTGCCCTCCCTGGCCATGGAAAAGCCCAAGGCCATCGTCATCTTCCTGACGGACGACCTGGGCTACCACGACACCTCCGCCTACGGCTGCGAAAAAGCCCCCTGCCCCAACCTGGAACGCTTGGCGGACCAGGGGCTCACCTTCACGGATGCCCACAGCACGCACTCCGTGTGCACGCCCTCACGCTGCTCGCTCCTTACCGGCCAATACGCCTGGCGCAACAACATGACCATCCTGGACGGCGATGCCAAGCTGGCCCTGCCCACCAAGGAGGAGCGCATGGGCCTGCCCGCCCTCATGCAGCGCGCCGGCTACCGCACCGCTGCCATCGGCAAGTGGCACCTGGGGCTCGGCCGCGGCAACCAGCCCACGGACTGGAACTCCCACATCGCCCCCGGCCCGGCGGAGGTGGGGTTCGACTACTCCTTCATCATGGCCGCCACGGCGGACCGCGTGCCCTGCGTCTACCTGCGCAACGGAAGCGTGGTGAACCTGGACCCCAAGGACCCCATCCGCATCGACTACCGCAAGCCCTTCCCCGGAGAGGTGACGGGCGAGGAGCACCCGGAGCAGCTCAAGAAGTGGGGCCGCCCCGCCGACCACCAGCATGACAAAACCATCATCGACGGCATCTCCCGCATCGGCCACATGAGCGGCGGCACCGCCGCCCTCTGGAAGGACCAGGACCTGGCGGACACCATCACGGATGATGCCGTGCGCTTCATCAAGGAAAGCGCCGGCAAGCCCATCTTCCTCTACTTCTGCACCAACGACATCCACGTGCCGCGCGACCCGCACGGACGCTTCCGCGGCAAGAGCGGGCTCGGCATCCGCGGAGATGTCACCCTGCAGATGGACGACTGCCTGGGCCGCATCCGCACCGCGCTCACGGAAAGCGGGTACAACGACTGCCTCTTCATCTTCACCAGCGACAACGGCCCTGTCATCTCCGACGGCTACCTGGACGGCGCGGACGTGGACTGCAAGGGGCACGACCCCGCCGCCCCGTACAGCGGCGGCAAGTACGGCATTCTGGAGGGCGGCACCCGCCTGCCCTTCATCGTCTGCTGGCCGGGGCACGTGCCCGCAGGCAAGCAGAGCGCCGCGCTCATGAGCCAGGTGGACCTCGCCCGCACGCTCGCCGCCATCACGGGGGTGGAAGTGCCCGCAAACGCCCTGCCGGACAGCGAATCCCACGCCAAAGCCCTGCTGGGGCAGGATACCACCGGCCGTGCAGAGATTGTGGAAAGCGGCGGCGGAACCCTCGCCCTGCGCCAAGGCAACTGGAAACTTGTGCAAGGCCGCAACAACCAGCCGCACCGCCTCTACGACCTCTCCAAGGACATTGCAGAAAAGCAGGATATTGCAAAACAGCATCCCGACCGCGTGCAATCCATGCACGCACGCCTGCAGGAAATCATCAAGCGCAAGTAATCCCTCACCGCGCGAATCTTTCACGCGAACGCATGCGCCGCGCGGACCGCCGGCGGCGGGGGCCAGGAGAACATAAGA
>JAZLHB010000079.1:0-36741 GCA_045616565.1 Akkermansia sp.
GCCGGTGGCAAGCCCAGCCCCCTCGCCGCCAATGGCAACATTGGCGGGAACCCGCGCGCAGCGCGGGCGAGGGGGGCGGGCCCGGAGGGGGATCTCGAACCGTTCATCGGCTTGCTCATAAGCTTCTCTTTTCCATAAACCAGCATACCCGCAACCCGCGCTTGCGTGGATTTCCGCCTTTTCCGGCACGCCCATCCGCAGGGGGCGTGCCGCTCTTTTACCTGCAGCGCCCTGCTGCGGGCGTGGATTTGGCTTGCAATGCGGGCACGCGGGAGTAGAATGAACGCCGTTATGGCAGATCGCACGCAGCAGGACCCCGTCCGCATGGAGAAAATCGTGAGCCTTTGCAAACGCAAGGGATTTATCTTTCAATCAGCCGAAATCTACGGCGGCCTGAACGGCTGCTGGGATTACGGCCCCTTGGGCGCGGAGCTCAAGCGCAACCTCAAGGACTACTGGTGGCGCGTGAACGTGCAGGAGCGCCCCGACATTGTGGGCATGGACGGAGCCATCCTGACGCACAATTCCGTGCTGACGGCCTCCGGCCACGTGAACGGCTTCACGGATCCGCTGTGCGACTGCCTTCTGAGCAAGGAACGCCTGCGCGCAGACCAGATTCCCGCACAGAGCGGCGTGGCGTACTGGTGGAAGGGCGCGGCCAAGAAGGACGGCAGCTGGAGCACCGCCAAGGAATTCTCCATGCTGGTGCCGGATACGGATGATAAGAGCGCCAAGCAGGCGCGCAAGGGCGCGCTGCAGTACTACAGCCAGATAGCAGGCAAGGGCACGCAGCCCGCAGATTTGGAGCTGCAGGGGGAGAGCACGGAGAACGTGGTGGATTCCGTGCGCTACAACCCCGCAAACGGCTCTCTGGTGACGGAGGCGCGCTCCTTCAACCTGATGTTCAAGACCACCATCGGCGCCACGTCGGATGAGAACGACCCGTCCAGCATCGGCTGGCTGCGCCCGGAGACCGCGCAGAGCATCTTCTGCCAGTACAAGAACATCCTGGATTCCTCCCGCATGAAGATACCCTTCGGCATTGCGCAGATCGGCAAATCCTTCCGCAATGAAATCAACCCGCGCAACTTCACCTTCCGCTCCCGCGAGTTCGAGCAGATGGAGATTGAGTACTTCTGCCGAGAGGAAGACGGCTTCCGCCTGACCGACGAGTGGCTGGAACGCTGCCTCACCTTCTATGAGAACATCGGCATCCCGCGCGAGAAAATCAACGTGCTGGATGTACCGGAGGAGGAGCGGGCCTTCTACTCCAAGAAGACCTACGACCTGGAATACCTGTTCCCCTTCGGCCTGCAAGAGCTGCAGGGCGTGGCCTACCGCACCTGCTACGACTTGACGCGCCACCAGGAGGGCTCCGGCAAGCCGATGGAGTATTTCGACGAAGCGACGCGCGAGAAGTTCATTCCCCACGTGGTGGAACCCTCCGCCGGGTGCGACCGCACCGTGCTGGCCGTGCTCTGCGAGGCCTACGACGAGGAGGAGCTGGGCACCGACGGCAAGAGCGATATCCGCATTGTGATGCGCTTCCACCCGCGCATGGCCCCCATTAAGGCCGCCATCTTCCCCCTGCTCAAGAAAAACGAAGAGCAGGTGCGCATTGCCCATGAGATTGAGGAATCCCTGCGCCCGTACATGAACGTGTTCTACGACGAGGGCGGGGCCGTGGGCCGCCGCTACCGCCGCCAGGACGAGGTGGGCACGCCCTTCTGCATCACCGTGGACTTCGAGACGCTGGGCGAGGAAGGTTCAGATCCCGCGCTGAAGGACACCGTGACCATCCGCCACCGCGATTCCATGGAGCAGGAGCGCGTGCCGGTAAAGGATATCCTGCACTGGCTGCTCAAGCGCATCCACTAAAGTGGCCATCCGCAAGCCGCAATTTTATCACGCATGGCGTGAAAAAAGGCTTGCAAGGGCATGCTGCATCCAGTAGAATGCCCGCACACGCCGGTTTAGCTCAGTGGTAGAGCTCCCGATTTGTAATCGGACGGTCGTCAGTTCGAATCTGACAACCGGCTTGCACAAAAAAGGCCCGCAAATGCGGGCCTTTTGCTATACATGCTTGCGGGCGGCGGGGCGGCTCAGCGGGAGTACGCGCCGTGCACAGCGGGTATCTCGTAATTGAGCGGGGTGACACCCACGGCTTCCGCCGGCATGCGGGTAAAGGATGCGTTGGCGGGATACGGGAAATCGAACGAGTCCGGCATATCGCGGAAATCCACGTCAGGCGGGAAGGTAAACTGGATGTTCACCAGCTCCGTAACCGGCGTGCCCATCGATTCGCTGTAGGTCATGAGGAAGGAAAGCTCCATGTGGCGGTCCTTGAAGCGGAGCTCCTGCAGAGTCATAACAGTGTCTGCGGGTACATCCGCATAGGCTGATTCCTCATCCCCCGGCAGGGGTTCCACCACCTTGGCGTTCAGGGTCCAGCCGTTGCGGATGGTGAAGGACACCAAGCCGAACTTGGAGGCTCCGTGGCTGGCTTCCACAGACAGGGTGTAGCCGTTCAGCTTGACGATATCGGGGTCGCTCTTGCCCTTGCCTTTGCCCCCGCCGCAGGAAACGAAGAAAACGCACACGGCCAGGGCGGCCACTGCCGCAAACGCGCGGCGCAATGTTTTGAATGTTGTATTCATCTGTTTGGTATGGTTGTTGATTAGAAGATATCCACCACGTACTCGTCGTGAAGGGCACCGGAATCAATGGAGACCCAGTAGATGCCCACGGGCTTGCCGTCCTTGGTGCTCATTTGGCTGTAATCCGGCATGAAAACGATGGAGTTGCCCACGGGGTACATGCCGTTGTCGGCATGCACGCACACCTTCTTGACCTTGATTTCCTTGGCGTCTGCCAGTTCCTTGGCGGAGGGGGCGGACTTGGGGCTGCGCGCCAGGCGCCAGATTTTCACGGTGGCGTTGCCGCCCACGGACTTGCCCTCGGCGGGGTAGTAGCTCCAGCCGTCTCCCAGCAGGTATTCCTTGGGGAAGAAGCCGCGCCCGGGGTAGCTGCGCGCATTGGGCACATTGGAGCCGGAGAGGTCGCTGGTGCGCATGGCGTGGAAACCGCCCTGCACGCCGAACCCGGTCTTCACGGACTTGGGATAGAGAATCCAGGCGCGGTGGCCGCGCTTCTCGTAGTTGTTCGGGCCGGGGTCCGCCACATACTCCATCACGCTTTCTGCGGGGCTGATCATCCTGGAGCCCATGTGCAGGTTGCACTTGTCGGTGTTGGCACCCAAGCCGTGGCTGATGGTGCCGGCCTTGGCGCATGCATCCGCAGCCTGCTGGGCATCCTTGGCGTAGCCGGGGTCATAGTTCATGTTGGCGGGCAGGCCGCAAAGCAGGCGGTAGATGTTTGCCATGTTCACGGCATCCTGCTGCTCCTTGCTGGCACCGCGGGAGGGGCGGGTGTTCAGGATATTCTGCATGCGCTTGGCAAGCTCCTTGCGGTCCATGGGGTAGAATTTGCGGCTCACGGCCCCGCCGGAGGGATTGGTGACATCCTTGATACCGGAGAAGGCCTTCTTGCCCAAATCAGCGTATGCGCTGCGCAGGGAGCCCATCATGCCCGCGGCATCCTCCACATCCGTGATCTTGCCCTTGTTCAGCCCCTCCACAAAGGCGCGTGCGGGAGCCTTGCCGTCAGAGACGAGCCACTTCATGAAATCCGGTTCCTTCTTCTGCACCTCGGCATCCAAACCCTGGGCGCTGCGCTGCGCCAAGGTGATACAAGCCTGCACGGCCAAGGCATGCTTGGCCAGGCTTCCCTTCACGGGAGCCTTCCACGGCGGGCGCTCCTCGGTATTCTCGAAAGCCTTGGGAAAGTCCTCTTTCAGCAGGCGCAGAAGTTCATCCTTCAGGCCATCGTAGTCCCCCTGCTCTGCGCGCTCCTTGATCATCTTGCGCAGCTGCTTGCCGGCCTCCTTGTCCTGGGCGGGGTCCGCCTTCAGGGAAAGGGGCTTCGGGGCATCCTGCGCCTCGGCGGCGGGTTGCTGCTCCTGTCCTTCGGTATCCTGCGCGGCACAAGGCACGCCCCCCAATCCCAGCATAGCGGCGAACGCGCATGTGCAAATGGCAATCTTCATTCTCATGTTCTTTTCATACCACCACAGGCGCGGGAGGTCAAGCCTATTCCTCACCGGGGGGCGGGGGAACGGGCCCCACGGAGACGGCTGCCATGCCGGCCGCAGCGGCGGCGCGCATGCCGGGTGCGCCGTCCTCAAACACCACGCACTCGGCGGGGGGAACACCCATGAGCTCCGCGCAGAGCTGGAAGATGTCCGGCGCGGGCTTGCCGCGCCCCGGTGCCACATCCGCAGGGGTGACCATAATGGGGAACGGCACATCAAGCCCGGCGGCGCGCAGGGTTTCCATGGGGCCGGGCATCAGGCTTCCGGTGCCGATGGCATAGGGAATGCCGAGCTGGTACAGTTCCCGCACCAGCGTGCAGGTTTCCACAATCTGCGGCAGGGATTCCGTTTGCAGGATGCGCGTGTAGCAGTCTCGCTTGCGCTGGGCCACCGCCTCCGCATCCATGGAGAGGCGGTAGATGCGGTTGAGGTCGCGCACGATATCCGGTGCGGCCATGCCGCCGTGGGCGGTGAATTCCTTCCAGCGGAAAGCCTCCGGGGGCGCGCCGTGCTCCGCCAGCGCTTGGCGCCAGGCGCGATAGTGCGTGGGCATGCTGTCCACCAGCGTGCCGTCCAAATCAAAGATGTAGCCGCAGTATCGGCGCTCCGGAATGGTTACTCGCGCGCTCATCACAGGTCGTACTCCTCCACAAAGCTCTTCAGGTCCTTGTCCTTGCCGAACAGCACCAGGATATCGCACGCCTTGAACTCCAGGTTGCCGTCCGGCGTGTCGATGACGGGGGATTCCGGGGCGGAGAGCACATCATCCGTGCCGGATTGCTCCACGGGCTGGCCGCGGCGCACGGTGAGCAGGTTCAGGCGGTACTTCTGGCGCAGGCCCACCTCCATGAGCTTCATGCCCACCCAAGAGGCGGGCAGGTTGACCTCCGCCAGGGAGTGGGTGGCATCAATGCGGCGCACGCTGACCATGCCTTCTGAAACCAGGCGGGCGCAGAGCTGCTTGGCGGCCACCTCCTCCACGCGGAACACGTCTTTGATGCCGATGAGCTTGAGGATGCGGCCCTGAAGGTCGTTCACGCTGCGCACATAGAGGTTCTTGACCCCCATCTCCTTGAGCTGGGCGGTGATGAGGATGTTGCGCTCGTACTGCTCGCCCACGGTGACAATCACGCAGGTTTCATCATCCAAGAGGTCGATTTGACGGATGACGCGCATATCGGTGGCATCGCCCACCAGGGGGTTGGAGACGATATCCTTGATGGCGGTGATGTTGCTCTCGCGGATGTCCAGCGCGGTAACCTCGTAGCCGAGGTTGGCGAGGGAGATGGCGAGGGAGCGACCGAACTGACCGATGCCGATGATAACGAATTTCATGGTATTGTGGGGATTAGTTAAGGGGGAGCCTGGTTTCCGGGTAGCGGAGGGGCGCGGGGTCCTTCTGCTTGATGAAGATGAGCATGAAGGTGAACATGCCCACGCGGCCGAAGAGCATATTGAGCGACACAATGCAGCGGGAAACCGGGGAAAGGTGGTCTGCCACGCCCAAATCAAAGCCCGTGGTGGTGTAGGCGCTCACCTCCATGAAAAGCATCTTGAACACACCCTGCGGATCTGCGGCAATACCGGGCTCCAGCAGAAGAAGAAGCATGGTGGTGAACACAATCCAGAAGATGGAGAGCACCACGGTGGCCATGGCGCGCTCCACCGTGCTGCGGGCAATGCGGCGGCCGTGCATCTCCACATCCTGCTGGCCGCGCAGCACGCGCCACACCTCCAGCAGGCACAGGCAGAGCACCGGCGCAAACACGCCGCCGCCCGTGCCGGTGGGGTTGCCGCCCACAAACATCATCACGCACAGGAAAATCTTGTACACCGGGCCGTACTCGTCTATTTCCGTGAGGTTGAACCCGGCAGACCTGCTCACGGAATTCCACAGGGCCTCCCACAAGTTGTGCGCGCCCGTTGCATGCTGGGAGGGCTCCAGCATACCCAACAGGGAAAACACCACCGTGCCCGTGACCAGCACAATCAGGGTGACACGCAGCACCAGCCAGGAGTGCGTGCTCCAGCGCGGGGTAACGCGCTTGCGCCGGATGCGCGCCCAGAGGCGCTGCCGCCCCTCCAGGTATACGCCGAAACCAAGCGTGCCCACCAGCATCATCACCAGCATTACCCCCTGCGCGCAGAAATTGCCCGCCACGCCCGCCTGCGACATGCCCTCCGGGAAAAGCGTGATACCCGCGTTGCAGAAGGCGGAAACCGCATGGAAAACGGCGTAGCCCACCTGGCAATCCTGCGGTACGGCGGAATTCCCCTGCCAGATGTAGTACAGGGAGACTGCGCCCGCCAGCTCCGTGACCAGGGTGACGCCAATCACCGTTTTGAGCAGCTGGGGGATGATGTTCACCCCCTGCTGGTCCAGCACGCCGGACATGGTCATGCTGTCTCGCACGGCCAGGCGGCGGCCCAGCATCATGAGCACAAAGTAGGTGAAGGTCATCACCCCCAGGGCACCCACCTGGATATCGATAAGCAGCACCACCTTGCCGAGCGTGGTGAAGGTTTCCGCCACGCTCACACAGGTGAGCCCGGTGATGGATGTGGCGGAAGCGCAGGTGAAAAACGCCTCCGTCAGGCTGATGGGGCGGTGCGTGGCACCGGGGGTGAGCAGTACCAGCGTGCTCAGCAGAACCAGCGCCAGCATGTAGGTAAAGAAGGTGACGGAGGGCGACCACGCGCCCGCGCGCCCGCGCACCACGCTCCTGCGCCGCGCCGTGCAATACAGGTAGACGCGGATGGCGCAGAACACGCCGATAATCAAGCTGCACAGCCCTTGCGCCAGAATGAGCCAGGTTTGGGAGCCCGCAGACTCCCCGCCGAAAAACGGCAGGACGAACAGCGCAGAGGCAACCAGCACAAACGGCATCTGGCACCATAGCAGGCGCCCGGGAGAGCGGCGTTTCACCAGCTCATGCACAAAATGCACCGCCACCGCGGCCGCGTGAAACCACAGCAGCCCGCAGAGCATCATAAAGCTGCCGCGCACAAACAGCACGCGCGCGCTGTCCACAGCGGCATCTTGGAAACACTGGATCCACAGCGTCACAAACAGAACCAGGCCGCCGGAAATGATTTCCGGCAGCTCAAGCACGCGGTTGTGCCGTTCTCTCTGAGAGGTGAACGCCATGCGCCCGCACTTTACCACAATCCCCTGCCCTTGGCAAGATTTACGATTCCCGCGCTGTCCGGGAAAAAGCTTGCCAAGCATGAAAAAATGGGCTACCCTCTGCGCGCTCTCCGAACAAACTCAACACATGAAGAACGTACACTTTCTCGGGATTTGCGGCACCGCCATGGGCGCGGTGGCCTCTGCCATGGCCCGCAAGGGATATGGGGTCACCGGCACGGATGCCAACGTCTACCCGCCTATGTCCACCTTCCTGGAAAGCGAGGGCATCAAGATTTTCCAAGGCTACAAGCCGGAGAACATACCGGACAACGCCGACCTCATCATCATCGGCAACGCCATGAGCCGCGGCAACGCGGAGGTGGAGGCCGTGCTGGAGCGCGGCCTGCGCTACATGAGCCTGCCGGAGGCCATGAAGGAGTTTTTCCTGTGGGGGCACCGCAACTTTGTGGTAACGGGCACGCACGGCAAGACCACCACCACCTCCATGCTGGCCTGGCTGATGGAGGCCAACGGGCTCAACCCGAGCTTCATGATTGGCGGCATAGCGCGCAACCTGCAGCGCGGCGGCCGTTTCACGGATTCCCCCTTCTGCGTGCTGGAGGGCGACGAGTACGACACCTCGTTCTTCGACAAGCGCTCCAAGTTCCTGCACTACCTGCCGGAGGTGGTCATCATCAACAACATTGAGATGGACCACGCGGATATCTACGCCAATGTGGATGAAATCAAGCTCTCCTTCAAGCGCCTGCTGCGCGTGGTGCCACGCAACGGCGTGGTCTTCCTGAACGCGGACTGCCCCAACTGCGCGGATGTGCGCGCCTGCGCCGCCAAGGAGCTGCGCACCGTCCGCACCGTGGGCGTGGGCATGGGAGCAGAGGCGGATATCCTCATTTCCGATTTGGAACAGCGGCCGGACGGCAGCAGCTTCGCCCTCTCCGGCGGCACAGGAACCGCCTGGGAGATGGTGAACGAGCGTTTCAACGTGCCGATGATCGGCGAGTTCAACGTGCGCAACGCCGCCATGGCCGCCTGCGCCGCCCGCGTGGCCGGGCTCACGCCCGACCAAATCCGCGAGGCCCTGCTCTCCTTTGAAGGCGTGGCCCGCCGGCAGGAGGTGCGCGGCACCGTGAACGGCGTTACCGTGGTGGATGATTTCGCCCACCACCCCACCGCCATCCGCCAGGCCATTGCCGGCCTGCGCCAGCGCTTCCCCAAGCAGCGCCTCTGGGTGCTTTTCGAGCCCCGCAGCAACACCACCATCCGCAACCTTTTCCAGCACGAGCTGGCGGATGCCCTCTCACAGGCAGACCTGGCCGTCATCTCCCGCGTGGAGAACCACAAGACCGTGGCACAGGAGGACCAGCTCGACGAGGCCAAGCTCAAGATGGATATCGAGGCAACTGGAACAGACTGCTACCTGGGCGAAAACGCGGACGACATTGTGGCGAACGTGGTCTCCCGCGCGCATCCGGAGGATGTTCTGCTCGTGATGAGCAACGGCGGATTCGGCGGCATCCACAAGAAGCTGCTCACCGCCCTGGCGCAGTAAAAACGCCGCACTGCAAGCGCGGCGGTTGAGTTTACACGGGAATCACCCCGGCGGGAAAGGCAGCCAAGGCCTCCTTCAGGGCATGGGCGCGGAGCCTTGGGAGAAAAGCGCCTTCAGGGCATCGGAGCCATAGAACCCGTTTAGCTCCAACTGTGTTACCACAGTCTCCACATCATTCATCAGCTGCATCAATTGCGGTTCCAGCTCATTCCCTATCTTGTTTTCCACCGCCTTGCTGGGCCGCCCCAAAGCAGCTACCTTGGCATCAAGCTCATCCATCCTGGCCTTAATGGCCTTGAGGCGGGGCGCGGCGGCATCCGCCGTAGCCTTGTCCTTCACCGGCTTGAGAACGGCAATGGTTTCTTTCATCAAATTGAGAGTCCCGATGCAGAGAGGCTTTTGCTTGGCGTACTCGCCCTGCTCTGCGGCAGTGAGTTCGGCAGGCGAGGCGCCTGCGGTTTCCTGTGCGTTGAGCGGCAGCACCAACGCAGCGGCCAGAAGGGTGATATAGCGTTTCTTCACGGGAGAAGTGTAGTCGCAGATGCTGCGCTTGTCAAGGGAAATGCCAGCAGGCGGCACATGTGGCCCAAAGATTCGATTCTAGTTTTGCAACGCATTGATAGGAAATCATTAAGAAAATCGCCCAAAATTGAAGCCCCCCTCTTTAGATTTTATCAGTAAAGGAGGCAAGAGAAGTGCAACGGTATGGCGGGGCAGCTCCGCTATCCTGCTGCTCGTTTCGGAACCTCCAAGATGCGCTTTGCGTTCCATTCATCCCTACACCCGGATTCAAGGTTCACAAAATTCTTTGGGACACATGTGCGCAGGGGGACGCCCCCTGCGCCCGCGCACAAGAGCAGAAGACAAGGAATATGCGCTTGCCTAGGCGCGGGGCGTGTGCTAAACTGCACGCGCAGGCGTACAGGCAACAACGCCTGAATCCAAATCCATGGCAAACGATACCATAATGGCCCCGGCAGATGCCATCGATGCCCTTTACGGCAGCGATACCTTCGGCATCAAGACGATGGAGAAGTACCTCTCCAAGAGCGCATTCAAGAAGATGGTCATCACCATCCAGCGCGGCGGAAGGCTTGATCCCAGCATAGCGGAGGAAGTGGCGCAGGCCATGAAGATTTGGGCGCTTTCCAAGGGTGCCACGCACTACACGCACTGGTTCCAGCCGCTTTCCGACTCCACCGCAGAGAAGCACGATTCCTTTGTGGAACCGGACGGCAAGGGCGGCATGATTTGCGAGTTCACCGGCAAGACGCTCATCCAGGGCGAGCCGGATGCATCATCCTTCCCGAACGGCGGCATCCGCGCCACCTTCGAGGCGCCCGGCTACACCGCCTGGGATCCCACCAGCCCGGCCTTCATCAAGCGCACGGCCCACACCGCCACGCTCTGCATACCCACGGCGTTCTGCTCGTACACGGGAGAGGCACTGGACAAGAAGACGCCGCTTCTGCGCTCCATGGCGGCGGTGAGCCGCCAGGCTTCCCGCGTGCTGGACTGCTTTGGCGTGGCGCACAGCTTTGTGGGCAGCGACCTGGGAGCCGAGCAGGAGTATTTCCTGATTGACCGAGACCTGTACCTGAAGCGCCCGGACCTCATTGAAACGGGGCGCACGCTCTTCGGCTGCCTGCCGCCCAAGCACCAGCAGATGGAGGACCACTACTTCGGCTCCATCAAGGAGCGCGTGCTGGAGTTCATGAGCTCTGTGGACCACGCGCTGTGGGCGCTCGGCGTGCCCGCCAAGACCCGCCACAACGAGGCTGCGCCCGCGCAGTTCGAGCTGGCCCCGCTCTATGAGCCGGTGAACGTGGCCGTGGACCACAACGTGATGATGATGGACATCCTGCAGCGCCAGGCGCTCAAGCACAACCTGGTCTGCCTGCTGCACGAGAAGCCGTACGCCTGCGTGAACGGCTCCGGCAAGCACAACAACTGGTCCCTCTCCACGCCGGAAATGGGCTCCCTGTTCAGCCCGGGCACCACGCCGCACAGCAACCTGCTCTTCCTCACCATGCTGGCCTCCGTCATCCGCGCCATCGACCTTCACGCGGACATCCTGCGCGCGTCCATCTCCAAGGCCGGCAACGACCACCGGCTCGGAGCCCAGGAGGCCCCGCCCACCATCATCTCCATCTTCCTGGGCGACCAACTCACGGACATCATCGAGCAGATCAAGAAGGGCGGAGCCAAGCGATCTGCGGTGAAGAGCCAGGTGAAACTGGGAGTGGACACCCTGCCCACGCTGCCCAAGGACACCTCCGACCGCAACCGCACCTCGCCCTTCGCGTTCACGGGCAACAAGTTCGAGTTCCGCGGCGTCGGTTCCTCGCAGACCTGCGCCTGGCCCATGACCATCCTCAACACCATTGTTGCGGAATCCCTGGACTATGTGGCCACCAAGCTGGAGCCCCATGCCGGCAAGGAGGGTTTCAACGCCGCCGTTGCCAAGCTCCTGCGGGAGATGGTCACCAAGCACGACCGCGTCATCTTCAACGGCAACGGCTACTCCCAGGAATGGGTGAAGGAGGCCGCGCGCCGCGGCCTACCGCACATCAAGTCTGCGGAGGAAGCCATGGAGGTGCTGGTGCGCAAGGACACCATCGCGCTCATGGACAAGTACGGCGTGCTCACCAAGGCGGAATCCGTGGCGCGCAAGGAAGTGCTGGTGGAAAACTACATCAAGCTCATCGACATTGAGGCCAAGACCTGCCTCAACATGCTGCGCACCATCTACGCCCCCGCCGTGGAGACCCAGCTGGCCGCCATCTGCAACACCGTCTCCGCCATCAAGGCTTCCGGCGTGAAGGCCGGGCTCAAGACCGCCATGGACAAGGCCAAGCGCATCGGCGAGCTGTACGATGAGATTCCCCTGCGCGCCAAGGAGCTGGAGAAGGCCATAGAGGTATGCAACGCCGCCCAAATGCGCGCCGCCATGGATGCCGCGCGCAAGACCGTCGACACCCTGGAAACCATGGTGGATGCCGATCTCTGGCCCGTGCCCACCTACGCCCAGATGCTCAACGTGCACAGCAAATAAGTTTGCCGGGTATTGTCAGGCAAGCCTGGCGGTGAGCTCCGCTGCGCTCGTTTGGCCCGGAGCGGTGGGGGTGTCACCCAAATAGCCGTACACCAGGCGGGAACCGCGGCGGGAATAGAGGATGCGGCTTTCCGCGCCGAGTTCCCCCATGCCCATGACGGCGATAGGGCCGCTGGCGGCGGCAATCAAATCCAGCCCCGTTTGCATATCCTCACGGCATCCCAAACGGAAGGCGAACTTGGTGATATCCGCGCCGAGGGAGCGCGCCGCGCGGTCACGGCCCAGCATATCCTGCAGGCCCGGCGTGGTCTGGAAATCATGGAAGGAAGCCACCAGCTGCACGCTGCGGGCGTGGGCCTCCTGCACCAGTTGCGGCGCGGCCTCCAGGTTGCGGATTTCCCAATCCAGCAGGGCTGCGGCGGGCATGAGAGCACGCGCCCAGGAAAGGCGCTCCTCCAGCGGCATTTCCCGCATGCCGCCCTCTGCGGTATCACGCACGGTCACCAGCATGGGCTTGGAACACGGGTGCGCCAGCACATCCGCCGGGGTAATGTGCGGCGGCAGGGAATCCACGCGCAGCTCCACCACATCACAGGGGAGCGGCAGTTCCCCCGCAGCGGCGGCGCACCACTGCGCCCAGCCGGAAATGCAGCCAACGATTCTGGTAGGTTCAGCAGGCACGGCTCAGGAAGGCATCTAGTTCCGCCAGGGCGCGGCGCTGGGTGGGGCATGCGCGGCGGCGGCTGCCCAGCAGCAGGCTGCAGCGCTTCTTGCCGGAGAAATGGTAGCTGGTGAGCCCCATGCGCTGCAAATCCCGCAGGCGCGTGTTGAGCTCCGTGTAGAAGAAAAGCGGCAGCGGGGCCTCATCCGCCAGGGAATCCAGCGGTATGTCCACGGGCGGGGTCTGGCTGCGCAGGTTCTCCGCTATCAGCGGCAGCCCCACCCGGTGCAGCATCTTGCGGATGCGCTCAAAGAGGTAGTCCAGCGGCACGGCGTGCAGCGGGCAGTCGTTCTCCAGGTAAAGCATCACGGCTTGGGCCACTTCACGGCTGCAGGGGAGCGTGGTGCCGGCGGTGTCCGCCGCCTCCTGCAGCACGCGTTCCATCCACTCCACATCGTAGTCGGAAATCACGCAGTGGCCGGTCTGCAGCAGGGGCATGTTGTTCTTGAAGGCTATCATCATTCCAAGGGAAGTTTGCGTTGAAGTCTGTCCTGCGCGGTCTTGAGCTCGGATTTGCGCAGCAGCTCGATGAATTCATCCACCGTGCGGTACTGGCGGCACACGGATACGTAGCGGATATAGGCCACGGAATCAATGTTTTGCAGTTTTTCAATGACCTTCATGCCGATGACGGCGGAAGGCACCTCGCGCTGGTGGTCCGCATGCAGCGCGGCCACAATTTCATCCACCGCCAAATCCAGCTGGTCCATGCTCACGGGGCGCTTCTCACACGCCTTCATCATGCCGCGCATGATTTTCTCGCGGTTCAGGGCCTCGTGCATGCCGTCGCGCTTCACCACGCGCAGTTCCATGCGCTCAATCTGCTCATAGGTGGTGTAGCGGTACCCGCAGCGCAGGCACTCGCGCCGCCGCCGAATGCAGGTGCCGTCCTTCGAGGTTCGGGAATCGATGACCTTGTCATCCATGTAGCCGCATTGAACGCATCTCATGCCCCCATGCTAGCACAAGACCTTGTACCGTCAAGCCACTTTCCACACATCATGCTGGGGTTGGGTGATTTTTTTGTAAACATTTGCAACCTCGCTTCACAAAACACTGAAATTCATACGCTTAACACAAACACGCAAGAATTGCGGCAAACAAAAAAAATGGCTCGCCGGAGCCGAAAATGCTTAACCTCGCCTAAAGGATTGGCAAGTGTTCAATGCAGGAGTTGAAAGACGCCCAAGGCGATGAGGAGGAGGCCTGCGCAGCATTCCAGCCACTTGACCGGGAGGTGGTGGAGGGGGCGTGCGGCGTGGAAAGCCGCGAACGAGCAGGCAAAGGTGACAACGCCGATGACGGCCACGTTGAGAAGGAGCCCTGAGAGGCACAGGGATTTTCCCCCGATATCACCGAGCGCCATGCAAACGCCGATGGCGAGGGCATCGATGCTGGTGGCCACGCCAACCAGGAGCAGCCCCCAGATGCCGAGCGGGGAAGCGGAGACGGGGCTTTCCACATCCTCCTTGCCGCAAAGGCTCTGGCGGATGACGCTGCCGCCCAGCAGCAGGAACACGGCAAAGACAATCCACGGGGCCCAGGCTTCCACCAGGCTGCTCACGGCCTCTCCCCCGGCATAGCCGAGCAAGGGCATGAACGCCTGGAACGCGCCCACGCAAAGCGCCAGCCACAGGGAGGACGGCATGCGCCGCTCCCGCAAAATCAGGCCGTACGAGAAGGAGTATACGGTGGCATCCACCGCCAGGGCCAGGGCTATGAGCAGGATTTCAACCACGGCAGGCAGAATCAGGCATCCGCCACCATGAACTTGAGCTCAGCCTCGCAGGCGATCTCGCCGTTCACCGTGCAGCGGCCGGCGGCCACGCCGATGGCGCCGCGCATCTTGGTGAGCTCCATCTCAATGGTGAGCACGTCACCCGGCACCACGGGGCGGCGCCACTTCACTTTGTCGCAGCTCATGAAATAGCCTATTTTTCCGGCGTTCTCCGGGATGCGCATCATGAGGATGGAGGCCACCTGGGCCATGGCCTCGATCTGCAGCACGCCGGGCATCACCGGGCGGTTGGGGAAATGGCCCTGGAAGAAAGGTTCGTTGATGGAGACGTTCTTCTGTCCCACGCACTTGTGCTCGCCCTCGAAACCGATGATGCGGTCCACCATCAGGAAGGGGTAGCGGTGCGGCAGGATGTTGAGCACGTCCGTGATATCCATCACGGCATCCCCCGTGGGAATCTCCACGGCCTTGGGGCGCATGGCCACCATGGTCTCGTGCATCTTCTGCAGCTTGGCGGCCATCTGCGTGTTCACGCCGTGGCCCGGCATGATGGCAATCACGTGGCCCATGATGCGGTGCCCGTTGAGAATGAGGTCGCCAATCATGTCCATGGCCTTGTGGCGGGCACACTCGTTCTGGTGGCGCAGGCCGCCCGCGCAGATGAATTCATCACCCTTGATGACGATGGCGTTGTCCAGCGTGCCGCCCTGGATGAGGCCCTTCTCCAGCAGCGGCTGGATATCCTCGTAGAAGCAGAAGGTGCGCGCGTTGGCAAGCTCCTTCTCGTAGGTTTCCGGGGTGATGACGGAATCGAAGTACTGGGTGACGCGGCCGCCGGGGCCCACAGCTGTCACGGAAACGCGGAATTCGTGGGCGGGCATGATGACGATGACGGAGCCGCCCTTGGTCTCCACCTTCACGGGCTCGCGGATTTCCCACACGGGGCACGGGGCATCCTGCTCCACCACACCGGCCTTCTTGATAAGGTTCACGTAGGGCGCGGCGGAACCGTCGCCGATGGGCGGTTCGTTGGCATCCATCTCAATCACGGCGTTGTCCACCCCCATGCCCGTGAGGGCGGAAAGGATATGCTCCACCGTGTGCACCTTCACGGAGCCCTCCGCCAGCGTGGTGGCGCGCTCCACGGTCTGCACCTTCGCGGCAGATGCGGGAATGAACGGCTTGTCCGGCAGGTCGATTCGGCGGAAGCGCAGCCCGGTGTTCACGTCTGCGGGCTTGATGGTCAGTTTTACCGCTTGCCCCGTATGCAGGGATGTTCCCGCTATCGAGGCGCTTTTGCCGAGTGTCCTTTGCTTGAGAATAGCCATACGCGGGCATCATTGTACACCCGCGCGCGCATTTTGCAAAGCAGAAAAAGCTATACCATGCTCTAGCCGTTAATCGGCATTCATGACACCGAAAGCAAGAAAAAATCAAAGGCAAGGGATGAAATATGCGGGAGAGAAAGGTCTTCCGCCCCGCATGAGGGGAGCTTCGAGCGAGCCTGTAGGCGCGAAGCGTCACATCATGTCCCCAATGGGGCGGAGATGGAAGCGCGGCACTATCCAAAACAGGGTGCCCCGCAGGTGGCTTCCATTTGAATCATTGGAACACGCCACACATGTGCGAAATTTCGGTATGCCTGTCTTTCTGCTAGACAAGAAGGGGGGCGCTGTGGTTAAATGCCCGCATCATCTTTCCGAACAGATAAAAACATGAAGTCATACACCATTTTCCAGAAGTCCGACGACGCGACCGTGAACGAGTTCCTGACGTGGATGCGCAACCAAGAGCGCGGCGTGTACCGTGCCGCCCTGCGCGAGCTTGGCGCGCTCAAGAAGCTGCGCCCGCAGTTCATGCAGCAGAAGCCCGTGGAGGAGCAGTTCGCCTGGCTGAAGAAAATGCTTTCCTGGATGCCCGCAGAGACCATTGCAGACCACCTGCTGCAGGTGTGGCTCATCCGCAAGCACGAGCCCATGCTGGTGGCATTCATCGAGAAGCTCGGCATTGAGCACAACGGCCACGGCGTGGTGGATGTGCTGCCGGAGAAGCTTGACCCGGAGCAGCTGAAGGTGGCGGTGGACGAGCTTTTCGCCAACAACCCCGCCGGTGCGGCTTCCGTGTACCTGCACATGTTCCAGAACCAGACCGAGGAAGGCTGGCCGGAGCTGCAGGATGTGCTTGACAACGACCCCCGCGTGACCCTCAAGTAAGGCGCGCGGGCACTGCCCCCAGAGCTACCCTTGACGGAGGACGAACAATACATGCAGCTGGCAATGCGCGAGGCCGAAAAGGCCCGCGCCGCCGATGAGGTGCCCTGCGGCTGCGTGATTGTGAAGGACGGCCGCGTGATTGCGCGCGGCTGGAACCAGGTGGAAGCCCTGAAGGATGCCACCGCGCACGCGGAGATGCTGGCGCTCACGGCTGCCCAGGCGGCGGTGGGAGACTGGCGGCTGGACGGCTGCACGGTGTATGTGACCAAGGAGCCCTGCCCCATGTGCGCGGGAGCACTGGTACACTGCCGCCCGCAGAGGGTGGTGTTCGGCATACCGGACCCGAAGGGCGGGGCCTGCGGAGGCTGGATCAACCTGCTGGATTCCAACCCGCCGCTCAACCACAAGTGCGAGTGCGTTTCAGGCGTGCTGGCCGGGCCCTGCCTGGAGCAGTTTCAATCATTTTTCCGCGCCGCGCGGGCCGCTGCCAAGCAGCGCAAGCTCGACGAGCGCCAACAGGCCGAGGCAGACCATGGCAACACCGCAAATTGAAGTCTACATCCACGCCGAACGCGATTGGGTGACGGAGGGGCTGGCGGAAACGTACGCCGCCGCGCTGAACCGCCTGGCGGTGGACCTGCTGAAGCGTCCGCAGGGGCCGGACCACGTGCTCTCCACCCTGCAGGAAGTGGAAATATCCATTGTGGACGATGAAACCATCGCCGCCGTGCATGCGGAGTTCCTGAACGATCCCACCCCCACGGATGCCATCACCTTTCCCTACGGAGAAATCCTGGTGAGCTGCGACACGGCGGAACGCTACGCCGCAGAGCACGGGCTGCAACGGGCGGACGAGCTTTTCCGCTACATGGTGCACGGGCTGGTCCACCTGCACGGCTACCGTGACTACGAGCCGCAGGAGCGGGAGGCCATGTTCGCCGTGCAGGAGCCTCTGGTGGAACAGTACGTTCCGCAGGGCAACGCCTAGTCCCGCCCGGCGTAAAAGCGCTCTGCCAAAGTGCAGACGCGGCGGGAAACCTCCCCCACATCCATGCGGGAGGAATGAATGATGCGGTGCGCGGTTTCCTTGTAGAGCGGGGCGCGCACCTCCCACAGCCTGCGCAGGGTGGCGGCGGGGTCCGCTGTCTGCAACAGGGGGCGGTTGGTGGAGCGCGCCGTGCGGCGCAACAGGGCGTTCACGGAAACATCCAGCCAGACAACGAAACCCAGCCGGCGCAGCAGCTCGCGGTTTTCCGCGCGTCCCACCACACCGCCGCCGGTGGAGATGACTGGCGGCGGAATTTGCGGGTGCTCCAGCAGGAAGCGCAGCAGGGCCGTCTCCAGCGTGCGGAAATGTTCCTCCCCCTGCTCTGCGAAGATTTGGGGAATCTTCATACCCACCTGTTCCTCAATCAGCGCATCCATATCCAGCAGGGGCATACCCGTGCGCTTGCTGATGAGCCTGCCCACCGTGGTCTTGCCGCACCCCATGAGCCCCACCAGGATGATGGGTTTGCCATGCGTTTCTATGGGATGAGACGGGTTCACGTTGAATTGGGGATTTAGGATTTGGAATTGGGGAGATGAATGGGGAGCTCATTCAAAGGCGGCGGCAAGCGTAGCGCCGCCCGCCGCATCCAGGGAGACGGGAGAGAGCCCCGGTCATCTTGTAGAATGAAAGCATCATACTGCGGGAAGTATAGCAAACACTTCGCGCAGAGTACAGATTTTTACGAACCGGGGAGGGAATTCCCACTCTTCGCCCTATGGGTACCGCGGATTATATCAAATTAGGCTGTACAAAAAGGCGGGGCTGTGCTTCAATGCGCGGCCGTGAGCACGGGAGACGGCAGAGACGGAAAGATTCGTTCCGCACTACTCAAGGGAGAGCTTGGCGGCAAGCTGGCCGGGCTCAGCCTGCCGCGCCAGATTATCACCATTGCCCTGTGGCCGCTGCTGGAGCAGGTGATGAGCTTCATCTGCTCCTGCAACACCGTTATCCTTTCCAACCACCTGGGCACCACGCAGGAGCAGACCACGCAGATTGCCGCCGGCATAGGCGTGACCGCGTATGTAATGTGGCTCGGATTCCTGATGCAGGGTTCCGTGGCCATGGGTGCCACGGCCATCGTGAGCCGCATGACGGGCGCGCGCAAGTTCGGCGAGGCGAACTTTGCGGCCAACCAGTCTGCCACCATGGGGCTGCTGGCGGGTGTCGTCTCCGCATTCCTGATGTACTTTGCCACAGACTACCTGGTGATTCATTTCCTGAACCTCACCGGGTACGCGCAAGAGGTGGCGCTGCGCTTCATGCACATAGGCTGCTGGGTGGCCATCTTCTCCGGTATCATCTTTGCGGTGAACGCAGCCCTGCGCGGCGCGGGAGACACGCGCACGCCCTTCTACTTCATGCTGACCATGGATGGACTGCAAGTGGTTTTCAGCCTCATCCTCATCAAGTGTTTCGGCATGGATATCGAGGGGCTGGCATGGGGCATGATGCTGGCCATGGCGGTAACGACTGCGTTTCTGGTGGGCCTGCTGGTGCGCCGCACCGTGCACATGAAGAGAAGCATGGGAGCCTGCACGGACCTGGACGCCTACGCGAGATCGGTGGGCAGCACCTTCGTGCCGCCCATATTCCTGCGCATGCACTCCCTGTTCCCGCACTGGAACATGATCTACCGCATTGTCTGCATAGGCTTCCCGCAGGCGCTGGAGGTGTGCGGGGTGTGGCTGGTGCAGATTTATGTGATGCGCATCATCTCCTCCCTGGGGGATGCCGCCGTGGGCGCGCACAACATAGCCATCCGCATTGAATCCCTGAGCTTCCTGCCGGGTTTCGCCATAGGCATAGCCAGCGCCACGCTGGTGGGGCAGTACCTGGGCGCGCACAACCCGCGCAAGGCCGTGGCCACCGTGTTGAAATGCACCTTGTACGCGCTGGTTTTCATGGGGCTCATGGGCCTGTTCTTCTTCTTGTGCCCGGAGGTGTTCATCCAACCGTTCGCCGCGAACTCCCAAGCGCTGGTGGATGCGGCGCGCCCGGTGGTGCAGCTCTTTGTGATAGCCGAGCCGGTGTACGCCACCATGATGCTGTTCAAGATGAGCCTGCGCGGCGCGGGAGACACGCGGCGCGTGATGTTCGTGACCTACGGCTGCATGGGCATCTTCCGCTTCGGCATTCTCTTTCTCTGGCACACCTTCTGGCCGGAAACCATCTCCCTGCTGGGCATCTGGAGTCTCTTTGTGCTGGATATGACCGTGGAATCCGTCATTCTCCACCGCCTCTTCATCGGCCTGAAATGGACCCACCGCAAGGTGTAAGGCCCAGCATGCCGGCTCGGCCCGGAATCACGCCTTTTTGGGGCGCCAGACAAGGAGGGTGAGCAGGTAGGCCAGCATTCCGGCTGCGGCGCAGGTGACCAGGCAGCCGAGCAAGAGCTCCGCCGCAAGGAGCGGCAGCTCGATTCCCTGCAGCGTGGGCAGCACGGCATCCCAGCCATCCGCCAGAAGCACGGCGGCATCGCGGATGGTCTCAAAGGTTGTGCGCGAGCCCAAACCGAGCGCATTCAGGATGATGGACCCCACCCACCACTGGAGCGGCCAGGCAAAGACCTGGTAGCCGGGGAATGAAATCCAGCATGCGGCCACGGCCACGGGAATGTTGCCGCGCCGCCACAAGCAGCTCAGCGCGGCAAAGATGGTTTGCAGGGGCACGGGGGCAATGGCCCAGGCCACGCCCCAGCCCAGGCCCACGGCCACGCTGCGGCGCTCCCAGAGCCACAGGTGCTCATCAAAAAGGCGCGGGGGAAGGATGGCAGAGAGGATGCGGCTGGAATCACGCTGCGCCCGCAGGGAGGCATCCGCCCTGCGCACCAGGTCGTTGTAGGAAAAGCGCATGGCGGGTTATTCCCCTTCCTCCTTGATGAAGGATTCCACAAGCTGCACGCTGCGGGCGGTGGCGCCGGAATGCACGCGCAGGGCGTTGAAGGCGTTCTCCACCTGGCGCATGGTGCCGGGGCTGCGCACCAGCAGGTGGGAGATGTTGAGCGCCAGCTGCGGCTCCATGCAGCGGCAGATGCCGCCGTGGGATTCCAGCAGGCGCACCAGATCCGCAAAGTTGGTCATATCCGGCCCGGTGATGACGGGAATGCGCGCGGCAATGGCCTCCACGGGGTTCTGCCCGCCGGCCGCCAGGAAGCTCTTGCCGATGACAACGACATCCGCGAGGGCGGTCCAGTCTCGCAGCTCGCCGGTGGTGTCTGCCACGTAGCAGGCGTTCTCCGGCACCTTGTCCGGCAGCTCCTGCTGCGTGCGCAGGATGGGGCGGAAGCCGGCATCCGTAAGGTCGCGCACCACATCCTCGCGCCGCTCGGCATGGCGCGGCACAATGAGCGGGAAGGCGCCGGCCTCGCGTGCGGCGGTGGCTATCAGGCGCTCCTCCCCGGCGTGGGTGGAGGCCGCCAGCACCACGGGGCGTCCCCGGCGCAGGTAGTCCAGCAGCATGCGGAACTCGTCGCGCGGCGCGGTGGGGGCGTCACCCAGCACATCAAACTTGATGCTGCCGGTGACGTGGATGGAGAAGGGGTTGATGCCGATGCGGGAGAAGCGGTGGGCGTCCACATCGTTCTGTGCACCCAGGGCGTTCAGGCGGGAAAAGAAAATGCGCGTGACGGGGCGGATGGCTGCGTAGCGGCCCTCGCTGCGGGGGGAAAGGCGCGCGTTGAGCATGAGCAGGGGAATACTGCGGCGGTGGCAGGCTTCCGCAAAGTTGGGCCACAGCTCCGCCTCGATGAGCACCACCGCGCGCGGCGAAAAGCGCTTCAGGCAACGCCCGGAAAGCAGGGGCAGGTCCAGCGGTGCATACAGCACGCGCACATTGGGGATGCCCGCCTGGCGCGCCACGGCATGCCCGGTGGCAGTGGAGGTGGCCAGCACCACGGGGCAGGTGTGCTCCTTGTTCCACTCGCGGATAAACTTGAGGGCGATGAAGACCTCACCCACGCTGACAGCGTGAATGTAGATGCCGCCCTTGGGTTCTGCGGCGGCGTGCACGCGGTAGAGGCCGAAGCGCTCCAGCAGCCCGGTGCCGAACCCGCCGCGGCGGTGCATCTTCACCAGGTATCCCGGCAGGGACACCAGCAGGAACACCGGGTACAGCAGGTTGTACGCCAGCAGCAGGAGGATGCGGAAGAAGGCGGTCATGGCTCGGCTTGGTAGAATAGTATCACGTTTTTCCCGTAATGGCGAGTATCAACCAGCCGCCAGCCGGGAAATTCCCGCGTGCGGGAGTCGCCCACACCGTAGCCTTCCTGCGCTTCCGCAATAAAATAGCCGCCCTCCGCCAGGAGCTCCGCCAGGCGGTCCGTCATCAGCTCCGCTATCATGTCGCGGTCCCCCACCGCCTTGCAGTACGGCGGGTCCGCAAAGATGATATCGTACTTCCCGGCATCCCTGCGCACAAACTGCAGGCAGTCGGATTGCGCCACGCTGCCGCCGCGCAGGCGGGAGCGCTCCAGGTTGCGGCGCGCAGCCTCACAGGAGGCGCGGGCGGCATCCACCATGCGCACGGTGGAGGCACCGCGGCTCAGGGACTCGATTCCCACGGAGCCGGAACCGCAGAACAAATCCAGCACGCGCGCACCGGGAATAATGCCGGTGAGGATGTTGAACAAGGCCTCGCGCACGCGGTCCTGCGTGGGGCGCACCTCACCGGCGGGCACGAGAATGGGCATACCCTTGGCTTCTCCTGCAATGATTCTCATGGGGCGGGTAAAAAAAGGCGGGAGGCCGCGCACGCACGGGCTCCCGCCGGATAGGGACAACGGTTACACTTACTTCTGCCCGGGCTTGCTGGTGGCGGCGCTCGGCGTCACCACGGGGAAGCGCATCAGGTAGCCGTGGTTGGCAATCGGCTGGCCGTTCACGGAGGAAACCTCCAGCAGGCTGTAGTAGATGTAGTAGAACTTGCCGTCGGTGGTCTTGGTGAAGCGCACCACCTCCTTGATGGAGGAAAGGGCATCCTTGTTCTCATAGACCCACTCCGTACCGGTCTGCGCGCCGAAGGCGAAACGGTCGCCCATCTCGAACTTCTTGGACTTGAGCTCGCCGTTGTTGGAGGTCCAGGTGTCGGTCTTGCTGTCGTAGGTGAGAGCGCCGATGGTGATGGGCATCATGGCGTTGCCGTTCACGCGGGTGGCGGAGAGCACGCGGAACTTGCCGTCGCCCAGCGGGTCGAAACCAAGGGCCACGTCGGCCTGGGGAACGATCTGCTTCTTGTTCCAGGCGGCCACGTACTTGTCGTAGTCTGCCTTGCTGGGCCAGAGGTCTGCGGTGTACTCCATGAGCATGGAGGGATCGGCCTTCTCGGCAATGGCCTTGCGCTTCTCCTCGGAAAGCTTGGCAAAGCGCTCTGCCAGAGCCTTCTGCTCTGTCACGAAGGATTCATCGTGGGCGATACGCACAACAGCACCCTGCTTCACCGTGGCGCCGTCGTAGGGAAGGTATTCCTTGATAGCCCCCGGAGCGTCCTGAGCCATAACGGTACCGCCCAGAACGGTGGAAGCTGCCAGCATTGCGAGAAGAAAATGAGAAGTCTTCATAACTGGCAGCAATGTAACACGCTTTTTTTTCCTTGGCAAGCCCGAAAGTGGGTGTTATTGTCATGACCTGATGAGCATGACAAAGAATTTCTGTTTGAAGGGACTGCTGGGCGCGGCATGCTGCCTGGCACTGGCGGCGTGCGAAAGCGCCACGCCGCTGACGCGCATTCAGGCCAACCCCACACTGTACAATTCCCTGCCGGAAGCGCACCAGGCGCTGGTGCAGCAGGGGCAGGTATGCCGCGGCATGAGCCAGGCGGGCGTGCTGCTGGCCTGGGGCCAGCCGGATTCCCGCGCCAACGGCCAAACGACCAAGGGTGGCAGCTGGGAGCGTTGGGAGTACGACACTCTGGTGCCTGTAACCACCATGCACACCGGATTCGGCGGCTGGTACGGCCCGTACGGACCCTACGGCTGGCATCCCTACGGAGCCGGCGGCTTTGACACCGCCTACATACCGCGCTGCGCGGCGGCGGTGGAATTCGTGAACGGCACCGTGGACAAGTGGATGCATTCCGGCAAATAACCGCACTCTTATGAAAACGATTGGAACCACCAAGGATGGAGCCCCCATCTGCCTCTACAAGCTGGCCACCCCGGAGCTGGAGGTGGAAATCACCAACTACGGCGCACGCGTGCTCACCTACACATACGCGGACACGGACTGCCTGTACGGCCCCAAGGATGCCGAACAGCTGCTGGCGGACACCTGCTACTGCGGCAGCATCTGCGGACGCGTGGCAAACCGCATCGCCGGCGGCAAATTCACGCTGGACGGCAGGGAATACACCTTGGCCGCCAACAACGGCCCCAACCACCTGCACGGCGGCAACGTGGGATTCAGCGACCGCCTGTGGAACGTGGCGGAAGCCACGGAAACGCGCCTGGTACTCACGCTGGTGTCGCCGGACGGCGAGGAAGGCTACCCCGGCACCGTGCGGGTGCGCGCCACCTACACCGTGGAGGGGCGCAGCCTGAAGCTGGAGCTGGAAGGCACCACGGATGCCCCCACCCTGCTCAACCTCACCAACCACGCCTACTGGAACCTGGGGGCCTCCGGAACGGTGGATTCCCACTGCCTGAAGGTGCACGCTCAGGAGTACACGCCCATGGTGGCCAACATCCCCACCGGGCAGGTGGCTCCCGTGGCCGGGACGCTCTACGATTTGAACACCCCGGCATGCCTGGGAGAGCGCAATGCCCCCGGCGCCGTGGAGGGCGGGTACGATGACAACTATGTGCTGCCTGCGGGCGGCGGCGTGCGCGAGGCCGCCGTGCTCACCAACGGGCGGCGCACGCTGCGCGTGCTCACGGATGCTCCGGGGCTGCAGGTGTACACGGGTGATTATCTGCCCCTGCCCCGCGGCGGCGTGGCGCTGGAGGCCCAGAACTACCCGGACTCCCCGCACAACCCGCATTTCCCCACCATCGAGCTGCGGCCCGGTGAAACCTACCGCCGCACGATTGCCTGGGAGATCGACTGACCGTTTTTTTCCGGGAACACCCCAACCCGCACGGGAAACCGTGCGGGTTGTTTTTTCACCCTGCGCTACACCATGCCGCGCGGGCAGGAATAGCGGCGGGGCCCATGGCGCTTGCATAGCCGAGCGGGTGTTGGCACGCTTGCCGCCATGGCTATCAACATGAAGGAATGGGGCATGATGCCCTTCCCCTCCAAGGGCGTGCAGGTGCCCACATACGGCATCAACCGCTGGTGGGGTGACAGTTTTGAGCAGTTCGGGCGCGGCCTGGGCTCCGTTGGCAGGGACGCGGCGGAAATGATGCAGGCGCGAGACAAGGTGGCCTCCGCCGGTGATTTGGCGGGCTTCTACGGGCGCTTGCAGGATGTGGTGGCGGAAGCCGGCGAGGAGCTGCGCGCCCGCGACGAGGTGAAAGACTGGGACTACGCCTGGAACGAGGTGTGCACCCCGCTGGTGCGCGATGCCCTGCGGGAAGTGCCGTACGAATCGCGCGAGGCCGCGCGCAACCTCGCCGCCGCCTTCACCTCTGCCGCATCCCTGGAACAGAGGCGGGATGCCGAGCTGGAGCGCATTTCCGGCGCGCGCGAGCAGTGGCAGCGCCAGCTGGATTCCGCCGTGGACAACGGTGACGCGGAGCAGGCCGCCCTCTGGCTGGAACAAGGGCGCGGCGTCTTTGTGCCGGATGCGGAGATGGACGGTGCCCGCAAGCGCGCGCAGAGCGGGGCCGCGCTCTCCCAATGGCGCGGCCGCCTGCAGCGAGAACCCATGCGCGCCCTCGGCGAGATGAACGCGGATGCCGCCCCCCTGCCCCTCACGGACGAGGACCGCCGCAGCTTGCAGCAGGACGCGGAGAACACCCGCCGAGCCATGCAGACGGAAACGGCGGAGCAGATGGCGGACGACATCCGCAACAACCGGGAAAGCCCGGATGAGTGGGTGCAGGAAGCCCGCGCCGCCGGGGTTATCAGCGATGAGCAGGCATCCGCCGCCAAAAGCCCGCGCCGCCGCATGTCGCCGGAGCAGCGCTGCCAATGGATGCGCCGCATCGATGAAACCGCGCCGGAAAACACCGCAGCCCTGCGGCTGGATATCTGCACCGCCGCGCACCCGCTGGAGGAACGGCGGGAGCTGCTGCGGCAACTGGACGAGGCGCAGGCCATCCCCGCAGAGGAGCGTCGGCTGCTCAGCGGCCGCCTGTGGAACATGTACCGCGCGGGCAGGTTCGGCACGCCCGGAGACGCCCCCGCCTGCAGGCGCCTGGCGGAGCTGCAGCAAAACGCGCACCGTCTCCTGGCGGACGGCAATGAGAAGGCCCTCTCCGCGTGGCTCGCAGAGCGCGGGCAAGAGGGTGAGAAATGGGTGTGCTACCAAGCCTGAACCTTTGAACCATCATGATTGAAGAAAACAACGAACCGGAAACCGCGGACACCGCCGCGCCCAACCCTCCCGCCTTGCAGGAGGCTGCCCCCCAACAGCCGCAGGCGGAAACTCCCGCTGCCGAGGAAGAGGAAATCCCCACCACCGCCGCACCCCTGCCGGACGAGGCTGCCGTGCGGGAGATGGAGCTCGCCAAACCGCGCATCGACCGCGAGAAGCTCCAGCACTGGGACCGCATCCTCACCGGAGACCCGGACAGCATACCGGACGACATCCGCTCCCAAGCCGGCGCGGACGACGACTCCGTGCCGCAGGAGGAGCGCAACTACAACCTGCTCACCACGGTCAACCGCTCCTGGGCGGCAGACCACCTGAACCTGGGGCGCGAACAGGTGAGAACCAGCTGGCGCGATATCCGCAACTGCATTGCCGACTCCCTGGATGTGGGCAGCGACGAACACGAGGTGTTCGAGGCCCTCTCCGCAAAGCGCGCCGATACCAGGCGGCGGGAAGACGCGGACCGCGCCTTCCGCGAAGGGTATCTCAACGGCTTGGACGGCAAGGACGGAGCCGACAGCGATGCGGACGATGAGACCGCTGCACTGCGGGAGGAGGGGCGCCTGGCAGGCGAGCGCGAGCGTGAACGCTATGCGCCCATGCTGCCGGATGTGGAGAATGCCCTGGAGGCCGTGCAGGCCGCCGGTGAAGGCGGTACGGAGCAGCTCAAAACCTGGTGCGATATTCCGGAGCTGGTGCGCGCGCTCGGCGCCCTCTCCGCACTGGAGCCGCAGGAGCGGGCCCGCGTGTACCGCATGGCCGCCGCCAAGCTGCCGCCCAACCCACACCGCGGGCTCACCCTCGGTGCATGGAAGAGCTTCATCCGCTCCGGCGTGAACATGGGATTCGGCCTGGTGCAGGCCGCCGGCAACCTGGCCGCCGCCACGGGGAACGCCATGGCGCGCTCACTCGGCCTGGATTCGGTTGCCGAGGGCGCGGAGCACCTGGACAAGCGCCTGCAGGTGCTGGAGGAGATGCGCCATGTGGTGCAGGATGAGCTCTACCCCATTGAGCCGCCCAAGGAGAGCGGGCTCGCCGGGCAGATGCTGCTGGATGCCTCATCCGCCCTGCCGCAGGCCGGGCTCGCGTTCTGCGGCGGTTGCGGGTTCGGCCTGCTCCTGGGCTCCGGCGTGGGTGAATCCATTGCAGAGGCGCGCCGGCGCAACCCCCAGGGCAGCCAGGAGCTTCAGACCGCCGCCGGCCTCATCGGCGGCTCGCTGCAAGCAGCCATCTACATGGGCATGGGCAAGATGGGCACGGGGGTGCTCACCCGCGCACTCAACCGCTTTGTGCGCGCTCGCGGCGGCAGCGGATACCTGTGGGCAGGCTTGCGCGGGTTCGGCGACGTGAGCGCGGAGACCGCCAAGCTCCTGCTGGCGGGCAAGGCGGCGCAAGCCGCAGACCTGGGTGTGCACGAGCTCGCCGCGCGCGTGGAGGGCACCGCCTCCAACATTGATTGGCAGGCCTTCGGCGACAACCTCACGGATATCGAATGCAACCTGCGGGAGGCTGCCGCCACGCTGCCGTACATCCTGCTGGCCTCCGGCCGCGTGGCCCTGCGCCATTTCCAATCGCCGCGCATGGTGCTGGGAGACGGGCTCGCGCTGCGCGAGGAATGGGGGCTGGACGACAACCAAATGGCCCGCCTGGCAAACGCCGGAAGCGTGCGGGAGAGAGACTCCCTGCTGCACACCTTCCTCTCCACGGGCACGCGCTGGAGCGCGCCCGGCTTCTTCCCGGAAATCATGCGCGCCATGCGCCTGCTCAACACGGACTACTTCCGCGGGTTCAGCAAGGAGGACGCGGTGAGGGACTTCCTCAACCTGCCCTCGGAAACCGCAACCGTGCGCCCCGCTGCGGAACCGCTGGACACGGCGGACCCGGCCCAGCTGCAGGCGGCGCATGAGAACGTGGCACCGGGCAAGGCATACCACCACGTGGGGCTGCGCCCGGAAATGCTGCAGCTCATGGACCACTGGTGGAAGAACGCCCATTTCAACCCGGAGGCCGTGCCCGTGCAGCCAGGCGAGCCCGCCCCGGCGGATGCCACGGAGGCGGACTACCTGCGCAACCTCTTCTACTACCGCGAGCTCTCCGAGCAAAGCGACTCCGTGCCGCCGCGCATGCGCCGCAACGGCCTGTACGCGCCCAACGCCCCGGAGGAGGCAGCCGCGCTCATGCGTGACCGCGCGGCGGAGATTGTGGATCTCTCCTACCGCTACCTGCTCAACAATTTCTCCCTGGACGGCCTGGTGAGGGCCTACCCCAGCCGCAATGCCGCGCAGAAGGAGACAGAGCTGCGCCGCAGAACCCTGGTGGGTGAAATCTGCAATACCGTGGTAGCATGCGCCAAGGGCGGAACTCCACGCCGCGTCTTCCGCGAATTCGTCCACGACTTCGGCGACCTCTACGAGCAGCGCTCCAAGCAGGACAGCGCCCCCAAGTGGATGGGCCGCATCAACCACCTCAAGCACAAGTGGATGCAGCCGGAAGACTACCGCTTCGGCACCATCGGCTACGTCACACCGGAACCGGAACGCCAGATGATGGGCATCGGCCTGGGGCTGCGCTCCTGCGCCAAAACGCTCTACCTGCTGCTGCCGCACACGGATGATTTCCAGACCGCGCTGTCACGCGGCTGCACGGTTCCGCAGGCGTATGCGCTCCTGCTGCGCCGCGAGCTCGGGGAACACCTGCCGGAGGATTGGCAGAGCGGCCTGTTGGACGGCATTGCCGAAAAATCCCAACCCAACCCGCAAAACCAGGAGTTCTTCAACCTCTACGAGCACATGACCGGATACGGCCTCACTTCCGCCACCGGAGAGAACGGCGTGCAGTACTGGCGCATCCGCCGCCCGGACGGCCGTTTCACGCGCTGGCATGAGCAACCCTTCCAGGCTGTGAACGACCTTGTGTCCAACGCGCGCCTGAACTTCCTGCCCACCGGGGAGGACGCCGTGCACCTGCTGCTCCACGGCATGCGCGACACCCTGCGGGACATACCCACCCTGGTGAGGAACGACAGCAAGACCTTCACCGGATTCGACCAAGCCTGCAGCGTGGCGCTGGAGGAGCTTGGCAAACACTGGATGGAAAGCGCATCCCTCTACCCCGCGGGCATGGATGTGGTGCGCCTGCGCTACCGCCTGCGCGGCGCCGGGGAGACGGATGGGGTCACCCCGCTTTTCTCCGGCAAGGATGACTTCAACAACTCGCAGGTGGACCGCTGGTCCATGGCCACGCCGCTGGCGCTCGCACAGGCCAGGATCGGCAACTACTGGCGCCGCATGCTCGGCTCCCGCCGCATCTCCCCGCGGCAGGCTGCGGATTTTTTGGTGGAGCAGCGTGTGATGCCCCCTGACGAGCGGGAGCGCATCCTCAAGCTCGTGAAGGCGGACCCCTTCGAGGAGTACAGCATCCCGAAACGCAGAAAGGACTACTCGCGCATCTACAACGCCTTGGCGGACGCACTCACCAACTACTCCACCGCCTACATGATGGCGCGACTGGATACCATGCCCGTGCCGCAGAGCATGCGCACTTGGATGGCGCTCGTGCCCTTCTGCGAGCCGGATAGCGCGGACTCCCTTTCCGACGGGGAAACCGGCAAACCTCTCCACACCTCCATCGGCAGGGGCGGCACGGAGCTCATCCGCTGGGCCAACCGCCGCACCGCCGCCAAGGTGAAGGACATGCTGCCTCTGGTGGAGATGGTGGGAAACGCCACGCTCAAGCCCTTCGATTCCCCGCAGATGAACCGCATGCTCAATCTGGTGAAGGAATCCATCTACCCCTCAGAACGCCAGCGTGTGGAACAGGCCTGGTGCCACCGCCTGGGCGGTGATGCAGCCTTCCGCGGTGCCTCCCAGGAGTACCGCAACCTTCTGGAGGATCCCGCAGGGGCCTGGGATTCCGTGCTGCCGGAAATCCGTGCGGAGCTGGCGCGCACCATCTACCGCACAGGGGAACCCAAGCGCCGCGAGTCTTCCGTGAAAGCCGTGCTCGCCCTGCCGGAGGTGGTGCAGCTGAGAGATTCCCTGCAGCAGCTGGGCGCCGTGCTCCAGGATTACCCGGAGCTGCGCGAGTACGCCGTGAACCCGGAGCACCCGGACCAGGTGGACCGCCTGCTGCTCCATGCAGAGCCGGCAGACGTGCAGGAGCCCGTGCTCCACCGCAACTATCTCCACGAAATCGGCCCCGTGCTCGCAGACTACACCGTGGAGCGCAACACCGGGCTGCCGGAGGAGTGGAGGCAGGACGCCCGCGTGATGCCCGCCCTGAACACGCTCACCAACCTGAGAAACGCCGCCGCCAACCGCCCCTACGTGGACCAGAACGGCATCTGGTGGAAGAACCGCCTCTTCGGCGGCCCCAACGGCCACAGGCCGGAGGGCATCGTCTCCACCTGGAAGCCGGAATCCCCCTTCGAGGACGCCCTGAGCTTCCTGGAGGACTACGAGGGCGGCGCCGCCCCCGTGTGCGCGCACATGCTCAAGCCCCTTCACGCACCTCTGCTGCCGGAGCTCATGCAGCCCATCACCCTGTACTGCAACCCCGCCCAGCCGGACAACATCTACCGCCTCATGCCCGGCGAGCTGGAGGCCGCCAACACCCACGCCCGCGCACCGTACATCATCCACACCTACAAGGGCGCCCCCACCGTGCAGGGCAAGGTGGTGTACGGAAACGACCATGAGAACGACGTGTACCAGCCGCTGGAAACCTTCGCGCCCTCACGCCGCAGGGGATTCGGCAGTTTGCGGCAGGATATCCAGCACGACAAGCTGCTGCTGGATATGGTGCTCTCCCTCCTGGAGCGCGCGGAATCCGTGGAGTCGCTGGAGGCCGGACGCATGGCCTCCCCCACCAACCGGGAGCTGCTCATGCGCCTGGGGGTGGACACCCGCTTCTGCGCCTCCATGTCTTCCATGATACCGCAGGAGATGTCGCGCGGGCAAGGTTGCGCGGCCGCCATTGTGCGCGGGCTCATGGGCATGGAATTCTCCCAAGACCCGGAGCCCTACGCCGCCGACCTGGTTGAGCTGGCAAGCGAGATCAACGGAGACGTCACCCTGCGCCACGACTTGATAGACGCCCTGCAAACCACCAGCGGCAGGTATGGCGAGCACCGCGTGGTGCAGCGCCCCCACCGCACCTACAAGAGCCACAGGAGGGGCAGGAAACCCAGGATTCCCACCAAGGAGGAAGTGGCCAAGGCCCTGGAGCATGAGGAATTCGTAGAGCGCCTGCGCAACCAGCTGCTGGGAGAATACGATTTCCCGCCCACCTCCAACCTGTACAAGCCCCCCACCAAGGAGCAGATTACCGCCAAACGCGCCGAGGAATGGGCGCGCAAACACGGCCTGACGGATGACAAGAAGAAATGATGGATACCCAACTGATGCAAGGCAGGCTGGACGACCCGCTGTGGCGCCTGCAGCACCTGTACTGGATTGAGAACAAGGCCGGGCGCATGCAGCGCTTCACCCTCAACGCCGCGCAGATGCGCCTGCACCGCGCCATGTGGAACCGCAACGCCGTGCTCAAGGCGCGCCAGCTGGGCATTTCCACCTATGTGGCCATGCTCATGCTCGACTGCTGCCTCTTCACGCCCAACTTCCACGCCGGAATCATCGACAAGAGCCTGCCGGACGCGGAGCAGAAGCTCGCCAAGGTGCGCTTTGCCTGGGAGAACCTGGACTACGCCGCACCGGATGCCGATGCCGCAGAACGCGCGCTCGCGTACCTGGGAGGCCTCATCAAGCAGCGCACGGGCGCGCTCAAGCGCGGGGAGCTCCACCCCGTGGGGGATGCCCGCACCCGCATGGCTTTCGCCAACGGGAGCGATATCCGCCTGGGTACCACCCTGCGCGGCGGCACCCTGCAGCTCCTGCACGTCTCCGAGCTCGCCCACGTTTCCGTGCACGCCCCGTGGCGCGCCAGGGAAATCCGCACCGGTGCCATCAACACCGTGCCGGCGGACGGGCGCATCATCCTGGAAAGCACGCATGAGGGCGGCCGCTACGGCGTGAACTACGAGATGATGCAGCAGGCCATGGAAAACACCGCCAAGGACGAGCTCTCCCCGCTGGATTTCCGCTTCTTCTTCTTCAGCTGGTTCGACAACCCGGAGTACACGCTCGCGGGGCGCGGCGGCTGGAGCGATACCACCGCGGAATACTTCGAGAAGCTCGCCGCTGCCGGCACCGCGCTCTCTCACGGCCAGAAGCTCTGGTACTCCCGCATGGAGCGCACCATGGGCGCCGCCATGAAACAGGAGTACCCCTCCACCCCGGACGAGGCCTTCGCCACCGGGAACGACGGCTCCATCTACGGCTCACGCATTGCCCTGCTGCGCGAGCAGGGCCGCATTGGCGCGGATTTCTCATACAACCCGGCGGAACCGCTCTACACCGCGTGGGACTTGGGGCTCAGCGACCACACCGCCATCTGGCTCGTGCAGCACTGGGGTGGCGCCGTGTACTGGCTCAACCACTACGCCGCCAACCAGCTCCCCCTGGAGCACTATGCGGAGAAGATGCGCGAGTGGGAGCGCAGGTACGGCCCCATTGCCGGGCATTTCCTGCCGCATGATGCCGCCCACCGCGACCCGCACGGCCAATCTTATGTGGAAAGCCTTGCAAAGGAGGGTATCCGCGCCGTGCGCGTGGTGCCGCGCACGCCAGACGTGTGGCGCGGCATCAACGCCCTGCGCGGCATCCTGGACCGCAGCTGGTTCCACCGGGACACCCTGCTGTGCCGCACCAACCTGCGCGGTGAGCAGGAACCCTCCGGCCTTACCTGCCTGGAGATGTACCGCACCGCGCCGCCCGGCGTTTCCGGCACTTGCAGGGAGGCCCCGCTGCATGATGCGGCATCCCACAGCGCGGATGCCGCCCGCATGTTTGCGGAGGCCCTCACCCACGGCCTGGTGGCGCCGCTCAACCTGCACCGCTCCCCGCGCCGCGCCAAGATGGAGTGAGGCGCGCGGGGCGGGCGGCATCACTGCGGCAAGTTGTCGTTCAGCGGGAATCCGTACAGGTAAAAGGGTCCCGCGCCCGGCTTGAAATAGTGCCACCACTCCTTGTCGTACCCCTTCATTCCGGCCGCCGCCATGGCATCATGCAGGATGCGGCGGTTGGCGCGCTGCTGCGCGGTCACCAGCGGGGAATCCAGCGCGGAGGAGGCATCCAGCAGGTCGTGGCGCCCGCCCATGTCCACTTCACGTCCGTCTTTCAGGCGGTAGAGGGTCACATCCACGGCTATGCCCATGGAGTGCTCCGAGAGGGTGCCGATGTAGCGGCCCTCATATATCTCCCGCTTGGTGAGATTGGGGTAGAATTCCCGTTTCGTGCGCTCGTCCGCCGTTTTGGACCACTCGAAGAAGTCCTGCATGGCGGCGGTGGGGCGGTAGGCATCCCACACCAGGATGCCGTAGCCCTGCGCTGCCAGGATGCGCGCCGCCTTGCCCACAAGCTCTGCGGTTTCACGCCCCAGAATGGCGCGCCGCCCCGTGTAGCCGCGTACGGGACGCCCCACAAAGTTGTCGCTCCCCGCATATTTCAAATCCGTGCGCAGGTGCGGCACCACGGTGTCCATGTAGCACATGGCGGCCGGCAGCTTGACTGCCGGCGCATCCGGCGCCAGCACGGGCTTTTCCACGCTGCACCCCGCAAGCAGGCAAACGGCGGCGGCAGCGGCTGTCCACATCTTTCTCATGCCCGCAGTATAGCACACCCCGCCGCCTTTCCGCAAGGGTGACGTCATCCACGCAGCCGGCAATCGAGCAAAAGGAATCCGCCACCTGTGCATGAGGCAACGGGTGGCGGATTGGTTGAAGCTTGGCAATTCCTGTTACGGAACGGCAACCCAAATGGGGGAGTCCTCGTTGAACTTGGGGAACTCCAGGGCACCCATGCCGCAGTTCTCCTGGTTGATCAGGGTCTGGATATCAGCGGCAGTGGGGCAGGAGAAATTGGTGCGGAACAGGTCGAACTTGCTGTTGTCGTACTTGCCGTCAACCTTCTCCTGCATCAGCAGCACAAAGCCGAAGGCACCGCCGGGGATTTCGGAAATCATCACTTCCATGGGGTAGCTCTTGCCCTCCTGCACGGTGATTTCCTTGCCGGCGGCAAGGCCGCCCAGCGTGCCGCTCCAAGTGGGCATCTCAGGCGTGGGGATGTACTCGTAGCCCTTCAGGTCGGGAACTTGGCCGTTGACCACGCTCTGGCGCCAGCCGGCATTGGCGCCGCCCGCGTGCACGTTGGTGGAGGGAATGGTCCATCCGGACTCCAGCACCGTTTGATTGTTGAAGCGCACGCAGAGCGTATCGTCACCCGTGCCGCAGAATCGGAAGGTGCCGCTCTTGGGCGCCTTCACCTTGCCGCGGTACACGGCCACCCAGTGGGAGGGCTGAACCTTGTCCTTGCACTGGTAGGCAATGGGGGCGTACTCTGCCTTGCACTTGGGCAGACAGAAGTTGGAGGCGTACAGCTTGGTGGGAGACTGGTAGAACTTGGACAGGGTGCCCTGGTTCCAGCTCTTGACAAAGTCGTTGAGCACGGCCACGGTGGTATTGTTGTCGTGAGCCAGCGGGGAACCCTGGCGGGTCTGCTTCAGGTCGTAGAAGGTGCCTTCCAGCGCGGAACCGCCGCCCTTGCCGTCACCCAGGCCGTTGCCGCCGGAGCCCAGGCCGTTGCCCAGGCCGCCGGTGCCCATGCCCACGCCCAGCTCCAGGCCGGTGCCGTCCGCAGCGTCATCCACGGCCACATCCACCTGGGCCATCTGCACGGGGGCTGCACCCACCGCCACAATGACGGACGGTGCCACATCGTGCGACGGGGAGGACGGCTTGGAGGTAAGGTCCTGCGTGGTGGGTTCCGGCGTGGGGGGGGCATCCTCTGCCGGGGGCGTGTAGGTCATGAACTCCGGGTCGGACGGACCCGCAATGAGAATGACGGTCAAATACAGGATAAGACCGCCCAACACGATGAAGAGCAGGCCTGCGAGTGTGGAGGACAGCTTGTTGCGCTGGGCCGCCTTCTTGAGCTCGGCCTCTGCCTCCTCGGTCATTTGGATATGTAGTGCCATAACAGTTAGTCTTGTTGAAAGTTACCGGATAGGTGTTTTATACACACCCCCCTGCCCGCTTGCAAGCGAAAACAAACGCAGAAGTGTTACAAAAGTGTTACAAGGCAGAATCGGAGGCATATTTGTCGGTGCCAAACTCGCTTAAACGCCGGGAGCGAAGGAAGGGGTTAATCCAGCTCCTCAATCTCCACCTCCCCGCGCGACAAATCACCCACGCGCAGCCGCTGGTACTGGATGATGTCTATCCAGTGGAACAACACATCATCGTCGGCAGAATGCAGGGAAAACGCATTGCCATTGTCACAGGAATCAATGGTGTACCCACCCTCACTAAACATTTCGGCATCTATGCAATCGAATTCGTTCTCGATGCCATCGTCGCGCAAATAGGCTAAGCGGTCGTCTAATAGGATGGAGTATCCCTTGTCCGTGACGATTTTAAGCACGGCCATCAATTCTTCAAAGGTAGTGATGTTCATAAGTAATCAATCGTGGGTAAGTTTGTAGCATCCGCGTGAGGCGAAGGTGAGATAGCCCGCATCCCGCAAGAATTGGAGCTGCTGACGGATTTTCGGGCGGACGTTGTGGTTGTCGGGATGAAGCTGGGCAAGCTGGGCCTCGAAGGCGTACATCTCCTGCAGTGTGAACTCGGGCTTCTGCAGACGCTCCACGCAGGTCATGACATCGATGAGCCAACCACGCTGTTCAAGGTTGCGCCCCGACAAAAACGCAGTGCGGTGGTACTGCTCGCAAACTTCCTCGGTGGGCCGCACCTGGTCGTCGCGGACGTAGTAAATGCGCCCGCTGGCGGGTATGGCCTTGGTCAAGATGCTGCATCCCACCCATCCCGCACGCCGCGCCGTGGGTTTCAGCGGAGGGCGTTTCGCAATAATCTCAGGCGTGAAGTAATGTGCGGGCGTGACGAACAAGTTACGCACCATGTATTCCTTATCGTACTGAAGGAAGAAGAATGAAGGGGCGGCCTCGGAAGTGATGCGCTCTATCATCGTCCTGTACGCGCCATCCGGCACGGAGCTCGCAATGCTGCCATTCTTGCTCTTCAACTCAAAATCCAACCGACACTCCGAGCAAAGGAAATCCGCCACAGGGCGATTCGCCTCGTAACGCCGCAACCGCCGCCCGCATGACGGGCACACCACCTGCTCTCCCAGCCACGTCTCCGACAAAACGCGCGCCTTCTAGCTCGCGGAACTATACCCCGCCGCCCCCTCCGGGCGCAGAGCAAGGGATGTGATGTGGTTAATGTGCCTTCCCATGCAGTGCATTCTACCAAGTCAGTGCCATCGTGCAAGGAAAAACAGAAGGCTGAGCATTTGCCAAGCACATGTGTCCCAATAAATGGATTCACATTTTGCAACGAGCTGATGGGCAAACGTTAGGGAAATCGCCCAAAGTTGAAGCCCCCCCCTCTTTGGATTTTATCAGTAAAGGCAGCCAGAGATGTGCAAGGGGATAGTGGACCCCCCCCGCCTCGCCACGCCAAAGCGCAGGGGAGGCGGACGAATGGCGGGGCGGCACCACTATCCCGTTGCT
>JAZLHB010000080.1:0-19126 GCA_045616565.1 Akkermansia sp.
GAAAACCATGGGCCAGGTGGACCAGGCCGCCAAGCTGGCCGGCAACACCGTCACCATGGTGCTCACCCCGCTTCCCGCCGCCCAGCGCGTCAAGAAGTTCAAGAAGTACGAGGAGGAGGACTTCGACACCGAATCGGAAGAGTTCGATGCCCAGGACGATTCCGGTGAGGAATAAAGAGCTCCCGCCTTCAAGTTGCATTTCAGCCCGCCCGGTTCATCCCGGACGGGCCTTTTTTTTACCTGCATTCCTGCCTTGGGAAAAAACTATGGTGGACACACGCGTACCATCCACCCCTCCATCCGAAATCATTGGCTACGCCGTGGCAGGCATGCAACGGGAGAGTGGTGCCGCCCCGCCATACGTCCGCCTCCGCTATGCTTCGGCGTGACGAGGCGGGGTTACCCGGCGGAGACGCTCGTACGCTCGTTACCCCACGGGTTTACACCCGTGGCTAGGAAAAGGAAAGCACCCCGCAAGGCGGGGTGCCGACGCGCGGGCGTGACAAAAGCACTTCTGCGTGATTGACGCTGTTCATTCCCCGTGATACCATGCAGGATGTTATGGGCCATTCGTTCATCATGAATTACGGACACCGGGTGTTTCACACGGGCCGAATCAATATCCGCAAGGAATACCTCCCGCATCTCCACGCCTATTTGCGTAGAGAAGCTGGCCGACATGTGTGAAGCGTTGGGGTTCCGCATGCGGAAACCCCGGCACCCCGCCTTGTGCGGGGTGCGTTCCTTCGTTGAGCCACGGGTGTAAACCCGTGGGGTAACCACCGCCCAAATGTCTCGGCTCGTGAACCCCGCTCTGCGGGGTGGCTCCGCTATCCCGCCCGCATATCTCTGGCCGCCTTTACTGATAAAATTCCAAGAGGGGGGGCTTCAATTTTGGGCGATTTCCCTAACGATTGCCCATCTGTGCGTTGACAAACATGAAGCCATTTATTGGGACACATGTGCATGCGAATGGCCCTGCTTTGTACTTGATTTGCGCCCTGGTTTCGGGTATAGTGCCCAGTGGGCACACTTGCGCCCACGCACGAATTTTACCATGAAAAAAACTCTTACGCTATTACTGCTGCTGGCCGGGGTGACAATGGAAGCCCGGGCCGAGGACCTGATATGGAACGGCTCTGAAGGCCAGATGACTTGGAACACCACGGATAAAAACTGGTTGCAGGGTGGTGCTTCAGTAGTGTACACGAACGACAGAAGCGTAGTGTTCAGAGATACCGGCAGCGGGGAGGTCACTCTGGCAGGGGAGTTGAAACCTGCAAGCGTGTTGGTGGAGGCGGAGAACGAATACACCTTCTCCGGCACAGGCAAGCTTTCCGGCGACATGACGCTCACCAAGAGCGGCTGCGGCACGCTCACCATCTACACCGCCAATGGATACACCGGCGGCACGGTAATCAAAGAAGGCACAATCGTGATGGGCAACGACAAGGCCCTCGGCACGGGCAATGTTACCTTGGGTGCCAAGTTTCTCAAAGCCTCGCTGGACCTCGACGAATACACCCTCTCCGCCAACGTTACCGTGGCTGAGGATACTTGGTGGGTTCAACCCGTTCAAATGGGCAACGGCGCGCTCAACGGTGACATTTCCCTGGGCTATTACGGCGCACTCACGCTGAGCGGCTACCTCTCCGGTACCGGTGGTGTCACCATGGGTAAATGCTCCTGGCTGGACCTCAACGGCAACACCCTCTTCAGAGATGTAATCCTAGACTGGGATGCAAGCCAGGGCACCGGCTACGCTACCATCGGCAACGGCACGCTCAACGGCAATATCACCGTGGGAGCGAACCAGGATTTAACCGTGCTCGGCGAGCTTTCCGGCACAGGTGCCATCTCCCTGGGTGATTCCTCCAAAGTGTTCCTCAGCGGCAACACCCTCTCCAAGGACGTAAATGTGAACGGCAATGCTTCCATTACCCTCGGCACAATCAAGGGCAAGGTGACTGTGGCGGCAGGCAAATGCCTGTCGATCAGCGGCACTATTGATATGGCGGGAGCAATTGATTTGGACGGGGGCTCCACCCTGGATTTGGGCAACCAAACCATGACCCTGCAGGGGGCTTCTTCCATCACGTTTTCCGGGAGCTCCGCCGGCATCGGCAACGGCACGCTCAACGGCTCCTTCTCTGTGGGGGCGGGGAAGACTCTCTCCCTGTGCGGCAACCTCACCGGCACCGGCAGCATTGTCATGGGTGCAGACTCCACGCTGGCACTCGACAAACATGCCCTCTCCAAGTCCGTTGATGTTACCGAAAACGCCGTCATCAAAGGCGGAGAAATCAGCGGCAGCGTGACCGTGGCGGCGGGCAAGTGCCTGTCTTTGAAGGACGACTATTCCATTACAGGCTCAATTACCCTGAACGAGGGTTCCAAACTGAATCTGGGCGGGGCGGAAACCGGGCTGGACAAGCTCACGTTCACCGGGCAATCCGCCATGGTAGACAACGGCACGCTGTTGATGGAAAGCGGAAACACGGTTACGCTTGCCGCGAACCTCTCCGGTTCTGCCATCATCTTCCTGGAATCAGACTCCAAGTTGGACCTCGGCAAGCACACTCTCTCCACCAACGTTACCGTGGCCGAGGATACCGTGTGGGGTGATCCCGTTCAAATTGGCAACGGTACGCTCAACGGCAACATCTCCCTGGGCTATTACAGCGCACTCACACTGTGTGGCGACCTCGCCGTTACCGGTGACGTCACCATGGGTAAATGCTCCACGCTGGACCTTAACGGCGCCACCCTCTACGGAGACGTAACCCTCAACTGGGATACAAGCCAGGGCAACGGCTTCGCCGCCATCGGCAACGGCACGCTCAACGGCAACATCACCGTGGGCGATCATCAGGATTTGGACGTGTTTGGCGAGCTCTCCGGCACAGGCACTATCACCGTGGGTGATTCCTGCGCTGTGGCCACTACCCTCGGCACCTGCATTATCTCCAAAGACGTAAACCTGACCGGCAACGCTTCCATCTCCTCCTGCACAATCAATGGCAAGGTGACCGTGGCGGCGGACAAGTGCCTGTCTTTGCACGGCCCCATTGGCATTACAAACGAAGTCGCCCTGGGAGAGGGCTCCACCCTGGATTTGGGCAAGCAAACCATGAACTTGCTGGATGATTCTTCCATCACTTTTTCCGGAAACTCCGCCAGCATCGGCAACGGCACGCTCAACGGCTACTTCTCTGTGGGCGCAGGGAAGAATCTCACCCTGTTTGACGACCTCGCCGGCATGGGCAGCATTGCCTTGGGCGCAGACTCCAAGCTGGACCTGAATGGCAAAATTCTTTCCAAGCCTGTAACCCTGACAGAAAATGCGAGCATCGGCAACGGCACGAACAACGGCAGCGTGACCGTGAGCGACAAGAAAGCACTCACTCTGTTTGACAACCTTTCCGGCACGGGCAGCATTGCCTTGGGTGACAAAACCATACTGAATCTGAACGGTAAAACCCTCTCAAACTCCGTCATCTTGAACGGAAAAGCCAGCATCAGCCAAGGCACGCTCAATGGCGACCTTGCCGTGGGTGAGGATATGGTGCTTACACTGCTTGGCAATTTGGATGGCTCTGGCACCGTCTCCCTGGGCCACAAGGGCGTGCTGGCCCTTCAAGGCAACACCCTGTCCAACAATGTCAGCGTAGAGGGAATTGCCTTCATTGACAACGGCACAATCACCGGGGACCTGACCGTGGCAGAGGGGCAAAAACTTTACCTCGTGAACTTTTGCTCCGCCAAGGGTGACATTTCCTTGGGCGACAACGCCATGCTGGACTTGGGCGACAGCACCCTTTCCTATTCCCAAATCAAACTTGACGGCTCCGCGAGCATCGGCAACGGTAGGGTCGATACAAACCTTTCCGTGGGCTCAGGCAAGACCCTCTCCCTCTGCGGCAATCTTGCCGGAGCAGGCACCATTTCCCTGAGCTCCGATGCCACGCTGGATCTCAACAACAACACCCTTGCCAACTACGTTACCGTGACCGACACCGCCAGCATCGGCAACGGTACGATTGACGGTAGCGTTTACGTGTACGCCAGCGGCGGCGCCCGCTTCACAGGCGAAACCCGCATCGATAAAGGCTCCATTACTGCAGGAGCCACCACCGTTAAGGCCCTAAAAGAGGACTCCCCCGGCTTGCTGCAGGAGCTGAGCGTGACCAACGGCCTCATTTCCGGAACAGACAGGCAAGCCAGCCTGGCGGATGGCCTCCGCATTGAATCCTCCGCTTCCCTGATGATCAAGAGCATGACCATCACCGCCAACAACGAGATATATGTGGGCTCGAACGTCATCACTCTGAATCAGGTGACCATCGACCTCTCTCAAGCGGAATACAAGCTGGTGGGCTCCGACTACTACTTCCAGTTGCAGGCCCTCATCAACTGCAAGCTGGAGATGGATGATGTGGTGTTCGATGCCTCTGAGTTGGAACTGCCTACCGGTTTCGACCCCCTCGTGAACGGTATCGGTATGGACTTTGGAGATGATGTGAACATAGACTTGGAAACCGCTAAGAACCTCACCCTGCTCATGAAAAACTATACGAGCCAGACCGTGAGCCTAGACGCCCAAGGGCGCCCCGTATTCAAAGCCCTTGTCCCCATCCCCGAGCCCGCCACCGGCACTCTGAGCTTGCTGGCTCTCTGCGCGCTGGCCGCGCGCAGACGCCGCAAGCATTGATATGCCCGGCTTTTTCGCTTGCTGCCAGAGACAAGGGAACGGACACCCTGCAGGCTTCAGTCTGCAGCAGTTGAACGCAGTCGGTACTGCCGGACTCCCTGGCAATATCGAGCGCGGTTTTTCCCTGGTCTGCCACCTCGAAGCACCACTCGCCCTCTGTAACGGCGGAAACGTTTGCTCCGCGGCGAATCAGCAGCTGCACCATTTCCGCATCATTCCAGAGGGCTGCAGTCATCAGCGGCGTGGAGCCATCCTGGCGAACCCGCCCCTCGATATCCGCGCCGGCATCCAGCAGGAGCTCCACCATCCTGTATTCCTTCATCACCACCGCCAGTTGCAGGGGGGTGTATGCCAGCACCCCGCAAAAAGCATCCTCGGAGCCGGGTCTCTTGACGGTGTGGGTGGTTTCCACCCGCTTTTCAAGGTCTGCGCCCAGGGCAATGCATTTTTTCACCCCTTCCACGTTGCCTTCGGTTATAGCCTCCTGCAGGGGGGTGTAGCTCATCATCCCCGTTTCCCGGCTCAGCAATACCGCGTGGTTCACGTTGTCCGCAGCAAGTTCATCCCACAGCACCTCTATGTGCAAGCCTTGGTCCCAGTGCCAGGAAAAGGGAGCCTCATGGTGCGTGGCTGCAGAGCCGGGGGATTGGGGGAGAGTCCATGCCGCAAGCGCAGCCAGCATGAGGACTGCGGCCGCAGCGGCCAGTGTGATTTTGCATTTCTTGCGCATAGCGGGGAATTCTGTTTGTATACCTCTATAAGACCGCAAGGCGGCTAAATGGCTAAAAAAACGGTGACATGCCCGTTTTTTTTCCGCCGTGCGGCGTTTTTTTGCGGGCTTATTTGCGGCGGGACCCGCAGAAAAGGCCCTTGAGCAGGGTGAAGAAGCGCTGTGGCAGCTTGATGTTGAAAAAATAGGCGAACAGGTCTTGCAGGCACCGGGCCAGGGTGACCTTTCCTGCCGCGCGGCGGCGGCGCGTGCCGGAGTATGTGCTGCTGCGGCGCGTGGTGGTGCGGCGGCGGGTGCTGCGGCGCAGGCCGGTGGTTGCGTCCACCTCCTCCGGCAGCTCGATATCCTCTGGAAAATCCGGTTGGCTCATGGTGTTGCTGTATGGTGCATCCTATCATGGCGCCGCTCACAAGTCAAGATAACGCGCGGATGATTGCACATGTGTCCCAATAAATGGATTCGCATTTTGCAACGCGCCGATTTGCAACCATTAGGAAAACCGCCAAAAAAATGAAGCCCTCTTTTTGAATTTTGTCAGTAAAGCCGGCCAGAGACGTGCAACGGGATAGCGGAGCCGCCTCCGGCTTCCCTACGATACGCCGAGACAGGCCGCTGAAATAAAACGCTGAGGCAGGCGTGCAACGCCCGGCACCCGCGGGTTGATTCAGGCCCGCCCCACGGGCCTTCACCCCTTCGGGGCAAACACGCTTCGCGGTTTGTCCATCCACCCTTCCAGCCGTCGGGAGTATTGACACCCGTGGCGAATTTTTGGAAGCACCCCCCGTTCCGGTGGGGTGCAAAGCCAGCGCGCGCTTAGCGTGCGGTTCATCACCACCCTGCATGCGCAGGGCGTGATGCTCGCTCCGTGCATGCGCGTTTCGTTCTTGCCAATTCAGGTAATGTGTGGTTATATATCTGGCATTGCGGCAGGAGCCGCCGAAAAGCTATGAAAAGAGAATGCATCATGACCGCGCTGCTCTTCGGGGTGGCCTGTGCCTACGCCGGAGAGAGAAGCACCTTCGACTTCGGATGGAAGTTCAAGTATTTCGGCCCGCAGGCGCCGGGAGAAAAGCTCTCCGCCGCCACGTGCGACGGCTACCAGCCCGGGCATTCCCCGCAGGATGCCATCGACGGCAACGCCGCCACCCGCTGGTGCGCGCCCAACGGCACCTCCGGCCACTGGCTGGCCGTGAAGAACGGCCCCAAGGAGAAGGTGGAGACCATCCGCATCCAGTGGGAGAACGGCAACCGCAAGGAGGTGGACGTGGAGTACAAGGCCAACGGCACTCCCAAGAATACGACTATCACCGTGGACAAGCCCGTGACGGAAATCCCCGTGGGCGGATGCTCCGTCTCCAATCTCAAGCTCACCGTGCGCGGAACAGGCCCCGGCAACTGGGCCAGCATCTGCGAGCTCGCCTTCCTCGACAAGGCAGGCCAGGCCCTCAAGGTCCCCGAACCCGTGACCAAGGGCGGGCAGGAGCCCCAGAAGCTCTCCTACGACGACAAGGATTTCAAGCCCGTGCAGCTTCCGCACGACTGGGCTATCGAGAGCCCCTTCCTGAAGGACGAACCCAACGAGACCGGCAAGCTGCCGTGGAACGGCTACGGCTGGTACCGCAAGGTGTTCTCCGTGCCCGCCTCCTTCAATGCGGAGACGGAGCGCTACTATCTGGATTTTGATGGCGTGATGGCCTGCCCGCAGGTGTATGTGAACGGCAAGAAGGCCGGCGAGTGGGCATACGGCTACGCCTCCTTCCGCGTGGATATCACCCCCTTCCTGAAGGCCGGCAAGCCCAACCTGGTGGCGGTGCAGGCCAGCAACAAGCCCGCCTCCACCCGCTGGTACCCCGGCGCGGGCATCTACCGCCACGTGTGGCTGGAGAAGACCGACCCGCTGCACATTGCCCATTGGGGCGTGTTTGTCACCACGCCCCAGGTGACAGCGGATATGGCCACCGTGAAGATTGAAACCACCGTGGAGAACACCGGTGACCAGGAGGCCGAATTCACCGTGCAGCAGAAGCTCGAATCCCAGAAGAGCACCTCAAAGACAGTGCGCGTGGCCGCCCATGAAAAGGCCGTGGTGGAGCAGGAAATCAACCTCAACCTGCCGCGCCTCTGGAGCTGTGAGAACCCCAACCTCTACAACGTGGAGACCACCGTCTTGCTCGGTTCCCGCGCCGTGGACAAGAAGACCACCTCCTTCGGCGTGCGCTCCGCAGAGTGGAAGCCGGACGGCTTCTACCTGAACGGCAAGCGCGTGCGCCTCAACGGCGTGTGCGAGCACCACGACCTCGGCCCCCTCGGCGCCGCCTTCCACTCCAAGGCCTACGAGAGAAAAATCATCAAGCTCAAGGAAATGGGCTGCAACTCCATCCGCATGACCCACAACCCGCCCGCCCCGGAGGTGCTCGACCTGTGCGACAAGCACGGCATCCTGGTGATGGACGAGATGTTCGACATCTGGAAGCACCAGAAGTACGACAAGGTGAACGGCTACCATGTGTTCTGGGAGAAGTGGTGGAAGAAGGACGTGGAGAACTTTGTGCAGCGCGACCGCAACCACCCCTGCATCATCGCCTGGAGCGGCGGCAATGAAATCCCGGAAATCACCACCGGTGACGGTGTGCAGATCAACAAGGACCTGCGCGATGAATTCCGCAAGTACGACACCACCCGCCCCTACACCTGCGGCGTGAACGCGGAGAACGGCGCATGGAACGGCTTTGGCGATGTGCTGGACGTCTACGGCTACAACTACAAGCCCTGGGCATACGGGCAGTACGCCCAGAAGAAGCCGGACAAGCCCTACTACGCCTCAGAAACCGCATCCTGCGTGGCCACGCGCGACACCTACTTCTTCCCGGTGCGCTGGGGTGTGGGCGACGGCGCGCGCGCGTTCCAAGTGAGCGCATACGGCCTGTACGCCCCGGGCTGGGGCTACTGCCCGGATGCCGAGTTCACCGCGCAGGACGCCAACCCGAACGTGGCCGGCGAGTACGTGTGGACCGGGTTCGACTACATCGGCGAGCCCACCCCCTACAACCAGGACGCCACCAACATCGGCAACACCAAGGATATGACCAAGGCGGAGCAGGAGGCCCTTATGGCGCAGATGAAGAAGATGGGCGACAAGGCCCCCAGCCGCAGCTCGTACTTCGGCATCATTGACCTGGCGGGCTTCCCCAAGGACACGTACTACCTCTACCAGTCCCACTGGCGCCCGGAGCTGGCGCAGGCCCATATCCTGCCGCACTGGAACTGGAAGGGCCGCGAGGGGGAGGTGACCCCGGTCATGGTCTTCTCCAGCGGTGACGAGGCGGAACTCTTCCTCAACGGCAAGAGCCTTGGCGTGCGCAAGCGCGGCATGGAGGGCGGCACCTTCAACCAGGGCCGCCAGACCATCGGCCGCAATGCCTACCGCTTCACCTGGGAGGACGTGAAATACGAGCCCGGCACCCTGGAGGTTGTGGTGAAGAAGGACGGCCAGGAATGGGCCCGCGCCAAGCGTGTCACCACCGGCAAGGCCGTTTCCGTGCAGACGGAGGTGGATACCAAGACCATCGAGGGTGACGGCCGCGACCTGGCCTTCATCGAGATTGCCCTGGCAGACAAGGACGGCAACGTGGTGCCCACGGACTGCCGCAAGGTCTCCTTCAAGGTGCAGGGCCCGGCGGAGCTGGTGGGCTTCTGCAACGGCGATCCCACGGATTGGACCTGCATGCAGGACCCGGAGCAGAAGTTCTACAACGGCCGTATCCTGGCCGTGGTGCGCGGCAAGCGCGCGGAATCCGGCGCAGCCCAGGTGACCATCACCGCAGAAGGTCTGCCCGCCGTTACGGTGCCCGTGAAGGTTACTCCCGTTTCTGCGGAGAACCTCAAGGCGCGCTAACCCGCCTGCTTATACGCCATGTTCCCGTTCCTGCAGTTTTTCAGGCGCGGCAACCGCGCATCCGGCGGCGGCTGGGACACCAGCCGCCTCGCGATGCTGCTGGTGGTGCTGGCGGGCATTGTGTGCTTCTGCACCATAGCGTGCATGGTGAGTTCGGGCGGCGGTTGGACCACGGTGTACAAGGTGTCGTGGATAGTGCTTGATTCGCTCTCGCTGATGCTCTTCTGCATGGTGTTCCGCCTGCACATGCAGCTCACGCTGCGCAGCGTATCGCTCATTGTGGTGATGCTGCTGCTTCAAATGCTGGTGATGGCGTGCGTGCGGGAGCTGCAGGGCATTGTGCCCGGTTACGAGTACGCGGCGCAGAGTCTGCTCTGGATGCCGTACCTGCTGGCCCCCACCACGGTTTCCGTGATGGTGGGGCGGCGCCTGGGCCTGCTCACGGCGCTGTGCGCCTCCACCTTCGGCGTCACCATGTTCAGCGTGCAGCAGGAGCCGGTGATGGTGTTCTTCTACGGTGTCATCAGCCTGCTGGCCGGCATGCTCAGCGCCAGCCTTTCCGGGCGTGTCCACAAGCGGGAGCAGGTGCTGCGCCCCGGGCTTTTCACGGGCGCGCTGGTGTTTGTGTGCGTGGTGGGCCTGGTGGCGCTGCAGCAGTTCGGTGAAAGCCGTGCGGATGCAGAGCTCGCCTCCATCCACGGCCGGCATTTCGTGGCCTCCGGCCTGCTTGCCGAGCTCGTTGTCACCATGGTTTTCAATTTTATCCTGGCGGCCTTGGCGGGCGGGCTCATCCCGGCGCTGGAGCGCATCTTCAACATCACCACCCCCATCTCCTGGCTGGAGTGGGCGGATATCAACCACCCGCTGCTGCGCAAGCTGCAGATGACCGCCCCCGGCACCTTCCAGCACTGCCAGACCGTGTACCGCCTGGCGGAATCCGGCGCGGAGGCCGTGGGGGCGGACGCCACGCGCGCGGGCGTGTGCGCGCTCTACCATGATATCGGCAAGAGCAAGAACCCCCAGTATTTCTCGGAAAACATCCCCAACCAGGCCATTTCCCCCCACCGTGAGCTCACCCCGGAAGCCAGCGCCCGCATCATTCTCGCCCATGTGACGGATGGTGTGGAACTGGCACGCGCGCACGGCCTCAACCGCCGCATCATTGATGTCATCCGCGAGCACCACGGCACCTCCACCGCCTATTTCTTCTACAGAAAGGCCATGGACCAGTACAAGGAGGAGAAGGAGAAGTTCGACGAGGGGCAGACCGACACCTGCCCGGACGAGGTGGATGTCTCCCAGTTCACCTACAAGGGGCCGATTCCGCGCACGCGCGAATCCGGTATCGTGAGCCTGGCGGATGCCGTGGACAGCGCCACCCGCTCCCTGGTCAACCCCACGGAGGATGAGATACGCGACATGATTGCCGGCATCTTCAAGAGCCGCATTTTGGAGGGGCAGCTCACGGACAGCGACCTCACCCTCGGTGATTTGGAGAAGCTCAAGGAGAGCTTCTTCACCACCATCCGCACCATGCACCACAGCCGCATTGCCTACCCCAAGCAGGAACAGGACCCCGCAGCCAGGCTCCAGGACCGCCGCAAACTGTCATGATTCAGCGCTTCCGCAGCATGGGCATGGTGGCCGCCTTCATCATCGGCGGCATTTTCCACGCGGAATTCGCCTCGCTTCAGTGGTGGCTTCCCATCGGTATCGCGGTGATGCTCACCATCACCTTCATCGGGATTGACACAGCCAAGCTCAAGCCGCGCATCATGCACCTGTGGGTGCTGCTGGGAATCCAGGTCATCGGCCTGGGCGGCTTCGCCCTCGCGCGTGTGGCGGGCCACCCCGTGCTGGCGGAATCCCTGTACTATTGCGGCGCGGCCCCCGTTGCGGCCGCGTGCCCCATCATCATGAACATCCTGCGCGGTGACGTGGAGTTCGCCACCACGGCCATGGTGCTCAGCCAGGCCGTGTTTGCCGTGCTCACACCCTTCATCCTGCCCCTGGTGCTGCCGGAGGCGCACATGGGCTACGCGGAGCTGGTGCAGATGGTGGCGGAGCAGCTGGCAAGCGTGCTGGCCGTGCCGGCGGTGCTTTCCGTGCTCATGCGGCTTGTGTATCCGCCCTGCCGCGCCTGGGCCCCCAAGCTCAAGGATGTCTCCCTCTTCTTCTGGATCGGCAACCTCACCATTGTTTCCGCTTGCGGGGTGGACCGCATTGTGGCGCGCGGCTACAGCGTTTCAGAGATGTGGCCCATGGCGCTCGGCGCTCTTGTCATCTGTGCCGTGGGCTTCCTGGCAGGCTACCGCCTCGGCTACCCCAGGCTCAAGCGCGAGTGTTCCCAGTGCCTCGGCCAGAAGAACACCGTGCTCACCCTCTACATGGCCGGGCAGGACTACGCCACGCCCCTCGCCTACATTGGCCCCGTGTTCTACGTGTTCTGCCACAACATGGCCAACGCCCTGCAGATTGCCCTCGCCCAGCGCGAACACGCTGCCAAGGAGGCAAAGTAATTGACTTGACGCAAGTTAACGATTGTTGGCAAATCTGCAAATTTAACATGGTAGCGTATGCAATTTTAACACGCCGTGTTAAAATTGCAGATTTCGGGAGACGCGCCACCGCGCTTCCGTACGGCGGGGAGCAAAGCTAACACGCGCCTGTGCACCCCCAGCGAGGCGGTGCATGACGTAGGAACGCACCCAAAGGCGCGAAAGACCTCAGCCCAAGCTGAAAGGCTTGGGTGTAACTGAAAAAATGTTTTGACACACAATACTCTCTGGTGGTATAAGGTACTAATCCTCTGTCAGAACGGCTTGAAAATGGTCGCCAACTGTCAAAACCAGAGGTGAACTATGCGCCATTCTGTGAATCAAAAAATATCATTGCCATCCCATAACTCTCCCACAGCACCGGCAAATGCCGGTGCTTTCCTTGTAACCAGGGGATTTGCAGGGAGACTTTCCGAGTGGATGGGAGAAATTTTGTGCGTTTCAGCAGTTTATCGGGCAGCTGCTGTCCCATATCATTCTACCAGGATCCAGTCCAATCCCGTCAAATAGGGGATTGTCGGACACAGGTCCACGCGTTTCCGTTTTCCTGCTGTCCCATACTGCGAGACGATTTCCTCCAGCGGCCTCCTGCACCACAGCGCCCCTTTCACCAATGTGAAGAAGTGCCGGAAATCGCGCTTCCATGAGCAGAGCCAGGCGTGCAGCCTGAGCAGCAGGTATGCAATCAGGGCCGACCAGAGCTGCCACTCGATGGCATTGCGGCTGAACCCGATGAAGGTGCGCAGTTGCAGCGTCTGCTTGATTTCCTTGAAGAAGACCTCGATGGACCAGCGGCAGCGGTATAGCTCGCAGATGGTGCTTGCAGCCCATTCAAAGTTGTTGGTGAGGAAAGTCATCTCCTTCTCCGTGCCGTCCGTGGCAGTCACCTTGGCGCGGATGCGGCGCAGGGGGCCGGGATAGCGGCTGCGGCTCGCCTTGCCGGACAATTCGATTACCTCGTCACTGATGATGTTGCGCCTGCTGCCCTGCTTGATTTCCCCTTTTACCTCGAAGCGGGCGTTGTCCTTGGCCCTCGTAACCCAGAAGATTCCGCGCCCATTGAGCGTGTGGAGATGTCCGTACGCGACGTATGCCTTGTCGAACACGGCGATGTCTCCCGCCTTCATTCCGCTGCAGAGCTCCACCATAAAATGGGAGTCATGCCGCTTCGCCGGCTCCGAGATGATGCGCACGGGCAGGAAGGAGGCTGCATCCAGGCTCATGTGAAGCTTGGCGGCGGCCTTGCGTTTCCTGTGCTTGGCCCAGTCCATGCACTTGGAGATGAGCTCGATGGTGGTGGAGTCTATAGCCCTTACGGCACGCTTGAGCCTGCGCGGGAAGCGGAAGTAGCACCGGTGCCCCCTTGCGCAGAAGGAGGGGTACATCGACTGGCAATGGGACAAGATGGCATAGTAGACCGCCTTGATTGCCTCGCTGCTGCGCGTTTTGTTGGCATGCGCCAGGGTGTTGCGCCGCGGAGCCGCCGCGTTGCGAATGGAATTGAGCAGCCCGCGGTGCAGGCCGAGCGAGTCGCAAACGTCGTTGATGCTCAGGCAGTGTGCCACATGGCAGAAAAGGAGGCTGACAATATGGCTCCAGACCGTGAACGTACGGGCTTGGATTTTGATGCCTTGTTCATCCGCAAGGGTACGGAGCGTTTTGGCCACCAGATGCGGCGGAATAAGCTTGCAAATCTGCCCAAGAACTGATAATCTCCCTTCGGTGTTTGATGTGTGAAGCATCCGCCGATTATGAGTGTAATCGGCAACAATGTCAAACACCACTTCTTTTACCTTAACCTCGTCCCGCTATGGGACGGCAATGAAAAAATATGAAATACTACATCTATGATAACGAAGCCAGTTCTTGGAGTGAAGAGTTGTACACGTTGCCGGAATTGCTTGTCAGGGAAGATCTTGATGATTCGTCTTTCCTTGCGACCGAGGATGGAATGACAACCCTTACGCTGGGGGAAGCCAAGGCTGGTGAATCGATGCAGCCCGCATCAGGGAGCGCAAGGCCGGGCTCAGCGCCTGCGGGGCGGCCCAGGAGCTTGAATTTGGTCGTATGTCCGCGCCCCGTTGTGTCTCCTCCCGCCAAAATAGAGGAACCTGCACCAAATCCCGGTTCTGTAGCTGCGAACATCGTCAAAAACATGAAACTATCCGGCTCCGCAGCGGTGATGAGTTCTGCCAAGCCCGTGAAACTGTTCGGAAATTCGGACAATGCATCCAACGGTCATGTTATAAAGGAATACAAAGTCCTCAGCCAAAAGGATAAATGGTATTCGGGTAAGTTCGATCCCGACATGCTCGAAAAGGCTCTCAACGACTACGCGAGGATGGGGTATCAGGTCATTTGCAGCTCAACTGCAACCATACAGGGCTTTACGGGAGCTCGCGAGGAAATGATTATCATCTTGGAAAGGGACAAGCAATGAGATACACGGTTACAGACGGGGTAGCCTTTTTTGAAGGCCAGGTTTCATCGGCGCGGCTTATACGTCCGATAGAAACAAGCATGGACCGTGTGTTCAGGCAGACGCAGCTGCGCAGCATTGAAAGCCTCAAGCAGGCCATGGCAAAGAGGGCTCGCATGCTGGGCGGGAACTGCATCGTCTGTTTCGAGTACGGGCAAAAGCAGTCATCGTTTATGAAGAGTCTGATATCTAGGGACGATATATACTGGCATGGCAAAGGGATTGTAGCGGTTGTTGATCCGGATGCCGTCCACTGACAGGTGCCCAACCTCCGCCATCCTGCATGACAGACCGCCGCTGCCGGCGAGAGTATTGCGGGTTGCGGTTTCGGTTGCCTTATGGTAGCATTCCTGCGTATGGCAAACACTTCACTCACTCCGGAACTCAGCGCGCTGGCCATCAACCTGGCCTCCGCTTTCGCGCAGTCTCAAAAGGTCGTCTCCGCCAAGGCGAGAATCGGCCTCTTCTACCAGAACCAGGAGGCCACGGACCTCTTCCGCAAGGTCAGCGAATTCGGAGAGAGCCTGCGTGAAAAGAGCATGGCCGGCATGCAGCCCTCCGAGGAGGAGATTGCCAAGTTTGACGAGATGCGCCAGAACGTGGTGGCCAACCCGCTTTGCTCCGGGTTCCTGGAGGCACGCCAGGAGATTGACGAGATGCTTGCCACCGTCAACCAGTATCTCTGCATGGCCGTGGAGCACGGCTGCGCTCCCACGGATGAGGAAGTGGCCGCCGCCATGAACCAGAAGATGCAGGCATGCTCCTGCGGCGGACACCACTGCAGCGGCGATTGCGACGACTGCGACCACGAGGACTGCAAGGGCGAGCACCAGTGCTGCCACGAGGGCGAGGATGGGCACCAGTGCTGCCATGGACACGGCGGCGAGGGCTGCCACTGCCACGAGCATTGATCCCCCCCCCCCCTGGTTTTTTCCAAAAAAATGCCAAGTTCCACCTGCCCGCGCACACGCCCCAGATTTGGGGCTGCGGCAGGTTGGCACGGGGCAGGGGGAAGGCTTGGGAACCTCCCCCGTTTTGCCTTGCATCCATGACGAAATGCAGCCTCCCATCCTTCTTTCTTGTATTTGTTCTAAAATTAGGGCAGGCTCCCTTAAACACAAGATATAGTACCGATATTTCAAAAATGCCCCCATATTTCGTGGAAAAAAAGTTTCAGAAAAATGAATTTTTTGCTTGCGGAGCGGTCGGGCTGGTGATAAGTTCGGCTTCGTTCCCTCCGCTCGGAAGGGCATCCCTCCGGATGCCTCCTGAAAGGGCTGGGCTGTTTCTTGCGGGAAACATTCACTTCAACAGAAAACAATCGACATATCATGCCGGAAATCATCAAACGCAACGGAAAGCGCGAGCGCTTCGAGGCCTACAAGGTACAGCAGGCCATCGAAAAGGCTTTCCACGCCTCGAACGAGGAGTACAACCCGTTGGTCTACGCCAACGTGATGGACACCCTCAAGACGGAGGAGTACATCCCCGTGGAGAAGGTGCAGGATATCATTGAAAAGGAGCTCATGAAGGCCGGCGCGTACGAAACCGCCCGCAACTTCATCCGCTACCGCTTCCTCCACAAGCTGCAGCGCGAGCAAATCGCAGGCATGTACCAGGGCAACACCTGGGTGGACTGCAAGCAGACCATTGAGGAGTACATCGGCAACACAGACTGGCGCATCAAGGCCAACTCCAACACCACCTACTCCAATGCCGGCCTCGTCAACAACACCGCAGGAAAGGTCATTGCCAACTACTGGCTGGACCAGGTCTACTCCCCGGAGGAGGGTGCCGCCCACCGCAACGGCGACTACCATATCCATGACCTGGACTGCCTGACGGGCTACTGCGCGGGCTGGAGCCTGCGCAACCTGCTCAACGAGGGCTTCAACGGCGTGCGCAGCCGCGTGAACAGCCGCCCCCCCAAGCATTTCCGCGAGGCCCTGGGCCAGATGGCCAACTTCATGGGCATCCTGCAGAGCGAGTGGGCCGGTGCACAGGCGTTCAGCTCCTTTGACACCTACCTCTCCCCCTACCTCTTCAAGGACCAGCTTTCCTTCGATGACGTGAAGAAGGCCCTGCGCAGCTTCGTGTACAACCTCAACGTGCCCTCACGCTGGGGACAGAGCCCCTTCACCAACGTCACCATCGATTGGACCGTGCCGCGCGACCTGCGCGAGCAGCCCCCGTTCTCCGGCGGCGCCCACATCTTCGCCAACATGCACGACGAGAAGCTGGAGAAGCTCGCCAAGGAACGCGGCGCCTCCTCCCTGGACAACATGACCTACAAGCATTTCCAGCCGGAGATGAAGGTCATCCAGAAAGCCTTCTACGAGGTGCTCACCGAGGGCGACAGCACCGGCCAGCCCTTCACCTTCCCCATCCCCACCGTCAACATCACGGAAGACTTCGACTGGGACGACGAGAACGTGCCGCTGCTCTTCGAGAACGCGGCCAAGATCGGCTCCTCCTACTTCCAGAACTTCGTGGGCTCCCAGTACAAGATTGACGAGAACGGCAACAAGGTTATCGACGAGGAGGCGTACAAGCCGGATGCCGTGCGCTCCATGTGCTGCCGCCTGCAGCTTGACCTGCGCGAGCTCCTGAAGCGCGGCGGCGGCCTTTTCGGCTCCGCGGAAATGACCGGCTCCATCGGCGTGGTCACCATCAACATGGCGCGCCTGGGCTACCTGTACAAGGGCAACAAGAACCTGCTGTACGCCAAGCTCGGCGAGCTCATGGACCTGGCCAAGAGCACGCTGGAGAAGAAGCGCGTGTTCATCAACGAGCTCTACGAGCGCGGCCTCTACCCCTACACCAAGCGCTACCTGCCGCACCTGCGCAACCACTTCTCCACCATCGGCCTCAACGGCGTGAACGAGATGCTGCGCAACTTCTCCGGTGACACCATGAACACCGCCACCCCGGAGGGTATCGCCTTCGCGGAGGACCTGCTGCACTTCATGCGTGAGCGCATCCGCACCTACCAGGAGCAGACCGGCAACCTCTACAACCTGGAGGCCACCCCCGCAGAGGGTACCACCCACCGCTTCGCCCGTGAGGACGCCAAGCGCTACCCGGACATCATCCAGTCCGGCACCCCCGGCCACCGGTACTACACCAACAGCTCCCAGCTGCCCGCCAGCTACACGCAGGACCTCTTCAAGGCGCTCAAGATGCAGGACAAGCTGCAGTGCTGCTACACGGGCGGCACGGTGTTCCACATGTACATGAACGAGGCCATCTCCTCCCCGGAGGCATGCCGAGATATTGTGCGCAAGGTGCTCACCAACTTCAAGATGCCCTACATCACCGTGACCCCGCTCTTCTCCGTGTGCGAGAAGCACGGCTACCTCAAGGGACGCCACGACTACTGCCCCCTTTGCGACGAGGAGATTATCGCCCAGGCCCGCAAGGAGGAGCAGCCGGAGCTCCCGCTCAACGCTTAACCAAACACAATAAACCCAATAACAATACAACACTATGGCAGAACAAGAAATCAAAGGCGTCGTCAAGACCGATGAGCAGCTCCTGCAGGAGAACGCAGAAAAGCGCACCAAGTGCACCGTCTACACCCGCGTGATGGGCTACCACCGCCCGGTGGAGACCTTCAACGCCGGCAAGCAGGGCGAGTTCGAGGAGCGCGAGCACTTCGTGGAGCCCTGCGGCTGCGCTTGCGGCGATTCCATCCTCAAGTAAGGATGTACAAAGTACAATGTACAAAGTACAATGTGCTTTGAGCATTGTACCCGTCTTCGCCGAGGCTCGCTCCATACCTGCGGAGGGCATTCCCTCTCCGCAGGTGTTTTTTCCAAGCCCGCCCCTTGCCCCAATATAAAATCCTAAATCGTACATAGTACATAGTACATAGTACATAGTAAATCCCCCATGCACCATCCGTCGGACATCACCCCTCTCACCTTTCTGGACTACCCGAAGAAGGCGGCCTGCATCTTCTGGTACACGGGGTGCAACCTGCGCTGCCCGTATTGCTACAACCCGGATTTGGCGCTGGGCAGCGGCGGCGGGCGTGACGAGATGGCCTTCCTGCGCGAGCGCGCAGGCTTTCTGGAGGCCGTGGTGCTCTCCGGCGGGGAATGCACCCTCAACCCGGATATCCGCGAGCTCTGCCGCCAAATCAAGCAGCTGGGCTACCTCATCAAGATAGACACCAACGGCAGCAACCCCCATGTGCTGCGCCCCTTGTTCGAGGAAGGGCTCGTCAATTACGTGGCGCTGGACAACAAGATGCCCTCCACCCGCACCTGGCACCTACCCGGCGGTGCCCTGCTGTTCGACCGCTTCAAGGAAACCCTCAAGCTCCTGCAAACCTTCAAGGTGCCGCACGAGGTGCGCACCACCGTGCACCCGGACCTGCTGGACGAGGCGGACATCCTCCAGATGATCCGCGAGGCCCGCGTGCAGGGCTACAACCAAACCTACTACCTGCAACTCTTCTTCGACGAGGGCAAGGTGCGAACCCTCGGCAACATGAAGCCCCCCTCCCGCCGGTACGACCGCAAGCTCCTGGATGAAATGAGCCCCCTCAAAATCGGCTACCGCAACTTCCCGGAGGACAAGTACAAGATGTAACGGGCGGTTGCATATAACGCCCGGCATCCCCACGTGTCAACGTGGGGCGTTTTTTTGGTAGCACTTCCTCCTTCTTTGAGTTTATCAGTAAAGGCTGCCAGAGATATGCATGCGGGAGACGTCATCCACCCCGCAGAGCGGGGTTCGGTGCCGAAAC
>JAZLHB010000081.1:0-3986 GCA_045616565.1 Akkermansia sp.
AGATGAATTGTCCTACTCCGGCAATTACGACGGTATGAGCTACGACCAGCTGTTCAGCCGCGAAGGCGGTGTAGTGGGCGACTATACCGTGTACGCTAACGCAGGAGCCTTCGGCCTGATCAAGGGCAGCAATATCCCCGACCCGACCACCGGCACGCTGAGCCTGCTGGCGCTGGCTGGATTGGCAGCAAGACGCCGCAGGAAGTAAGCGCGCACAACAACATTCACCCCGCCCGGCCCGGCCATGAGCGGAGCGGGGCGCATATTGTGCGCGGGGGCACATGTGTCCCAAAGAATTTTGCGAACCTATGAATTCGGGTGGTGGGGTGGATGGTACGCGAGGCGAATCTTACCGCCTTTACTGATAAAATTCAAAGAGGGGGGCTTCAATTGTGGGCGTTTTTGCTAACGATTCCCCATCAAACCGTTGCAAAACATGAACCCCTTCTTTGGCACACGTTGTGCGCGTGATGGTGCCGCAATTTTGGGCTCGCCAAGGCGTGTGCGGGGTGGTAGAATGCGGGTGTTTCAATATTGACACAGTCATGGCTATCAAATTGTTTATACCCGGACCCACCGTAGTATCAGAGGATATCCTGAAGGAGCTCTCGCTGCCGATGATCGGCCACCGCACCAAGAAGGCCTCCGAAATCCAGAAGCGCATCTCCGACAACCTGCAGAAGATACTCTTCACGGAAAACCGCATTCTGCTTTCCACCTCCTCCGGCTCCGGCCTCATGGAGGGAGCCATCCGCTCCTGCACCGCCAAGCGCGCCGCCGTGTTCTCCATAGGCGCTTTTGGTGACAAGTGGTTCAAGATGGCCAAGACCAACGGCGTGCCCGCAGACAAGTTCTCCAGCACCATGGGCGAGCCCACCACCCCGGAGATGGTGGACCAGGCGCTCTCCACCGGCAAGTACGATGTGCTCACCATCACCCACAACGAGACCTCCTCCGGTATCCAGAACCCCGTGGAGGAGATTGCCGAGGTGATGAAGAAGTACCCGGATGTTGTTTGGTGCGTGGATGCCGTTTCCTCTGCCGCCGGCTCCAAGATTGAGACGGACAAGCTGGGCATCGACGTGCTTATCACCTCCACCCAGAAGGCGCTGGCGCTGCCCCCAGGCATGGCTATCTGCGCTGTGAGCAAGAAGGCATACGAGCGCACCGCCCAGGTGGAGAACCGCGGCCTCTATTTCGACCTGCGCACCCTCTGGGACTTCATCGACAAGAAGAACTACCAGTACACCTCCACCCCCTGCCTCTCCATCATGTACGCCATGGACAAGCAGCTGCAGCACATTGTGGATGAGGAGGGCATTGAGAACCGCTTCGCCCGCCACCAGGCCATGGCAGAGTACACCCGCGCCTGGGCCAATGAGCACTTCCGCGTCTACCCCAATCCCAAGTACCTCTCCAAGACCCTCACCGTCATTGATTCCCACCCCAAGGGCAGGGACTGGATGGTTGATGTCAAGGACCTCAACGCCTTCCTCGCAGAGCGCAACATGACGCTCGGCAACGGCTACGGCGACCTCAAGGACAAGACCTTCCGCATCGCCCACATGGGTGAGCTCACCATAGACGACTTGAAGGAGGTCACCACCGCCGTGGAGGACTACCTCAAGACCAAGTAAACCGCATTTTCCCCAAGGGCGGCTCCGTTTCGGCGGGGCCGCCCTTTTTTCTTACCTGTGGGACAATCACGGGACAATCACGGGACAATGGAATTGTTTTTTTGCAGGAACGAGCATTTTCTTCTTCACAAACCAGGGGGAACATGATAAAGGAAGGGTAAGCGACTTGCATGATACAAGAGGAAATCAAGAATGGAGAATCGGACAGGTTGGAGTTTAAGCGCACCATGCCCAAAAAGGACAAAAATGTCCTCAAGACGATAGTTGCCTTTGCAAACGGCAACGGCGGCAAGGTGGTATTTGGGATAGACGACAAGGATCAGGAAGTCGTTGGCGTAGACAAAACACAGCGGGCATGTCTGCAAGACGCGTTGACCAACATGATTTCTGACAGCTGTTCTCCACAAATTCAGCCCACATATACATGGGTCGAGCACCAAGGCAAGGCTTTGCTTATAGTAGACATACCTGCATCTCCAGCCTGCCCCTATTACATCAAGAGCGAGGGAATAAACCAAGGAACATATATTCGCGCGGGTGCGACAACGCGCAGGGCAGAACCGGAAAAGATAAAGGAACTGCAGCTATACGGCGCACGACAAACATACGATGCTATCGTAGAGCACGCGTCTACCCCGGTGGGAGACTGGGAGATTGACGCCGTATGTCAAGCAATCAAAGAATACGCTGGAAAGCCTAAGCGTCCTGTGACAGTGAACCAATTAGAGGGATGGGGGCTTGTAGAGCGCCACGGAAGGAAATACTTCCCCTCCGTGGCGTTTCGCCTCCTAGCCCGCAATGATTTGCATTTTGCCTTTGTCCAATGCGCACGCTTCAAAGGAACTGACCGAACAGAGTTCATAGACAGAAAAACCTATGATGGGCCTATCTATGAACAGCTCGAGAATGCGCAGTTGTTCTTAATGCAGCATCTAACCTGTCAAACAAAAATTAACGGATTTCGCAGGGATGACGATTGCGAAATACCATTACCTGCTTTGCGGGAAGCTTTGGCCAACGCTTTTGTCCATCGCAATTATTTGGTCCACGGCTGCATTCAGGTTTCTGTTTTTGATAATCGAGTTGAAATTTTATCGCCTGGCGGCCTCTATGCCCACTTGACTGTGGAGGAAATGCGAACCGGAAATTCCCGCTTGCGCAATCCCTTGCTCGCGGCCGTACTCATGCGCATGAATATCATTGAACAGTGGGGGACAGGCATTCAAAGGATGGAAAGCGCGTGTCGACAAGCGGGGCTGGCCGCTCCAGCATATCGCGTGACACCTGATTCCTTTTGCGTTACTTTGGGAAGGCAAATTGCTGCCAAGCAGCAAGCCGGCGGAGAATCTTGCGAACTTTCTCAACTTGAACAAGAGGTATACAGTTGCCTTGCGGATAATTCCCGTGTATCTGTTCGCGCTATTTCCCGCGCAACAGGAAAATCTAAAAGCACTGTTTCTAGAATTATCAGTAAGCTGATTCAAACTGGCATGGTAGAACGCCAGGGTAATCAGCGGAATGGTTTGTGGATAGTGAAGTAACCCGGATTCACATAGTATACTTGGACATGTGGAACATCTAACGCAAACGCCTTGCCTATAGCCATGACACCCCAATTCACGCTGGATTACCAAGTGATGTACTACGATACCGACTGCGGCGGCGTGGTGCACAACCTCGCCTATCTCCGCTGGGTGGAGGAGGCGCGCACCAAGATGGCAACCGCCTTGGGCATTGATTACGCCGCGCTGGCCAGGGAAGGGCGCCACACCGTGCTCGTGCGGCATGAGGTGGACTACCACTCCCCTGCCTTTTTGGCGGACCGCATGCATGTGAACGGCATCCTGGAGCGCGCGGAGGGCGCTTCCCTCTTCTTCCGCTTTGAAATCCGCCGTGCAGAGGACAACAAGCTCTGCGTCTCCGTCCGCCAGCGCCTGGCCCTCGTTCAAATGCCCCAGGGCCGCCCCTGCCGCATTCCCAAGGAATGGGCCGCACGCGTTGCCCGCCTATGATGATGCGCGGCCGGGCGGGCCACATGTGTTCCAATGATTTTTGGGGACCTATGAATTCATGTGGTGGGGTGGATGGTACGCGAAGCGAATCTTGGAAGTTTTCGAATGAGCAACGGGATAGTGGAGCCACCCCGCCATTCGTCCGCCTCCGCTGCGCTTTGGCGTGACGAGGCGGGGTACCCCGACGGAGACATTTGGACCCACGCACCCACGGGTTTACACCCGTGGCTACCGTGCCTCCGGCGCACTCCGCCATTCGGCGGAGTTTTTCAATATGCGCGCTTCGCGCGAATCACAGGGCTTCATCTGGCCGCATGCCAGATGAAGCAGGTATCGC
>JAZLHB010000082.1:0-8134 GCA_045616565.1 Akkermansia sp.
AATGCCGCGCTGTAGCGGCCTCTCTTGTGTATGGGGTGTGCCATAATGTGTATCCTTTCTTGGTTATTATACACCCTCCTGCCAAAAGCGGCACCTTTTCCCGGCTTAGCCTACCGTCCTAATTTCTGGGGCCACCATAAACACACGTGCCGACTACGGCAAGCGTCTTCTCAACGAACTGTCTGCCGCCCTGACCGCACGTTTGGGTGATGGCTGGGGGTATCCGCACCTCAATAACATCAGACAATTTTACCTCGTATACTCGGCGAAAACGCTCGCTTTCAGGAATCATAACAACTTGGAAATTAGAGGTATGGAGATTCTTAAAACGGAGACGTGTGAATTCTCTACACACTGTATAGAGAATTCAGGAACGAGAGCAGTTTCTCCCGTTTTCGTGTTGTCCTGGAGCCATTATTTAATTCTTATGCGCATTAAGGATGAAGGCGAGCGCTCGTTCTATGAAATCGAAAGCGCGCGGCAGGACTGGAGCGTGCGCCAGCTCCAACGGCAGGTCAATTCCTGCCTGTATGAGCGCTTGGCGCTCAGCCGCGACAAGGATGCCGTGCTCGCCCTGGCCAATGAGGGGCATGCCGTTTCTAAGCCTTCCGACATCATCAAAGACCCCATCACACTGGAGTTCCTGGGGCTCAAGCCGGAGGATGCGTACACCGAGACCAAGCTGGAGACCGCCATCATCAACCGCATGCGCGACTTCTTGCTGGAACTGGGCAAGGGCTTCCTTTTCGAGGCCCGGCAAAAGCGGTTCACCTTCGACGAGGAGCATTTCTACGTGGATCTCGTCTTCTACAACCGCCTGCTGCAGTGCTACTGTCTCATCGATTTGAAAACCGACAAGCTCACCCACCAGGATTTGGGGCAGATGCAGATGTACGTGAACTATTTCGACCGCCATGTGCGCCAGCCGTTCGAGAAACCCACCATCGGCATCCTCCTCTGCAAGGAGAAGAACGATGCCCTAGTGGAACTCACCCTCCCCGAGGATGCCAACATCTACGCTTCCTCCTACAAGCTTTACCTGCCGGACAAAGCTCTCCTGCAAGCGAAGGTGCGCGAATGGATTGCCGAATTCGAGAACGAAGGAAAGCAAAGCATAGACTAGGTGCTATCTACTATTTGAAAGTCAGGCGCGTTTCGCGCGCATGGAAGAATCGCGAATCATGGACAGGAGGGCGATGGTGCGGGCCATATCTTCCGGGTGGCCGTCCGTTTCCGGGAAAAGGCGGTCGGCGGGTATGCGGGCGTAGCGCTCATGCGCCTTGGGGGAGGAGAGCTCCCGCAGGCCCACGGAGAAGAGCGCGCCGAGCCGGATGAATTCCCGCGCCATTTCATGCGAGCCGTTCCAGGCGTGGAGCAGCACGCGGGGCAGGGTGCCCGCACGCTCCCGCTGCCGCAGCAAATCCAGTATCTCCGCCCAAGCGTGCACACCGTGCAGCTGCACCAGCCGCTCATGCCGGAACGCTGCTCCCAAATGCACCTGCAGCAGCACGCGCTGCGTCTCCAGCGTGGCGGCGTGCGCCGGGGCGGCATCCAGCCCGGTTTCCCCCACGCAGGACGTGGGGTGCCGCGTGAGCCAATCGTCCAGCTCAAAGGCAATCTCTGCGGCATCCACCTCGTGCGCGTGCCACGGGTGAATGCCGAAGCAGGGAACCATGCCCGGCGCGGCGGCTACGGTCTCCCAGTCTGCGCGCGTCACGGCGCACAGGTAGCCGCCATCCGGTGCGGGGCGGTGGGTGTGGTAGTCTTTCATGGGATGATGCCGTGGGCGTGGAAACTGTAGTAGGGGAGCTCCCCGCTTCCTTCCGAGCCCAGGATGACGTGGTCTTTCAGCGGAATGCCGACGATTTCCCCGGATTTGCGCACGCTTTCCGTGAGCTCCATGTCCATCTTGCTGGGGTGGGGATCGCCGCTGGGGTGGTTGTGCGCCAGAACGATGGAGCAGGCGTTGTAGATGATGGCCTCCCTGAAGATGTTGCGCGAGTGCGCCAGCACGCGCGTGAGCGTGCCGCGCGAAACATCGCAGCGGCGGATGAGCCGCCTCTGCGCGTTGAGCAGCAGCACCACCATGTTCTCCTCCGGCCGGTACCGCAGGTCGCTCGCCAGGTATGTGTAGATGACGTCGGGGTTCGTCATGTCCTCCTTGCGTATCTCTTCTTTCAGCGTGCGGTGTCCCAGCTCGAACACGGCCGCCAGCGTGGCCGCCTTTGCAGAGCCTATGCCCTTGCAGCAGTTCATGATTTGCTGCGCCTCCATGCGCCCCAGTTCAGAGAGCGAGCCCGCCGCGCGCTTAAGCCGCCCCGCCAGTTCCAGCACGTTGCACCCGTGCAGCCCCGTGCGCAGGAAGATGGCAATCAGCTCCTCGTCTGAGAGCGCGCCGCGCCCGAGGTGCAGCAGCTTTTCGCGCGGGAGGTCGTCTTTATTGAAATCACGCATCTGCAGCGTGGGCTCTTCGTCCTGTCCGTCCATGCTTCCTATCCTACATGATATTCTGCCCGCAGGAAAGAAAAATTGATTTTCCCGCCCGCGAATACCCACATGTGTTCCAAAGAATTTTGCGAACCAATGAATTCGGGTGGAGGGGTGGATAATACGCAAAGCACATCTGGGCCATGCCGCCGCAGAGCTCATTATGCCTGAAACTCCCCCCCCCGCTTATCCTTGCGGTATAACGCGCCTTTGATTTTTTTTCGCTGGCAGATAATTAGTTTCGGCTTGCTAGGCGGTGGATTTCAGGATACAATACACGCGGTTGCGTGTGGCTTTGCGCTCTCTGCAACCGCCGCCGCCCGCACAGGGCGGCTTGTCTGGCAGGACCCATGCCGGTTCCACCCTGCCGAGACGATGCCCGGAACCGGCAATCAGAAGAAAGAAAAACAAAATGAGTATACATTCCGTATCGTGCGCCGTTGGCGCCAACCCCATCACCATTGAAACCGGTAAGCTTGCCCTGCTCGCAGACGGCGCCGTAACGGTTCGCTGTGGTGATACCGTGGTTCTGGTCACTGTTGTGAGTGCAACCAAGATCAAAGAAGGCCAGACGTTCTTCCCCCTGTCGGTGGAATACAAGGAGAAAGCCGCTGCCGCGGGTCTGTTCCCGGGCGGTTATTTCAAGCGCGAGGGACGCCCCACCGAAAAGGAAATCCTTACCTGCCGCATGACGGACCGCCCGCTGCGTCCCATGTTCCCGAAAGGCTACTTCTACGACACCCAGGTGATCACGCTCCTGCTCTCCGCAGACGGTGAGAACGAGCCGGATATCCTGAGCATCAACGGCGCTTCCGCCGCCTGCGTGATTTCCGACCTTCCCTTTGCCGAGCCCGTGGGTGCCGTGCGCGTGGGCCGCATCAACGGCGAATTCGTGATCAACCCCACCAACAGCCAGCGACTGGAGTCCGACCTCGACCTTGTGTACGCCGGCTCCAAGGACCAGGTCATCATGATTGAGGGTTCCGCCAAGGAGCTGCCGGAGGAGGACTTCATTGCCGCCCTGCATTGCGCCCAGGAGAACGTGGCCAAGATTTGCGCCGCCCAGGAGGAGCTGCGCGGCATCTGCGGCAAGCCCAAGCGCGAGTACGAGCTTACCGTCGCCAAGCCGGAGCTGCTTGAAATCGGCTACCAAATCGCCGGCGACCGCATCGAGGAGGCCATCTACGCCCCCAACAAGATTCAGCGCCAGAAGCAGGTGGGTGCCCTGCGCGACGAGGTGGAGGCCGCTATCAAGGAGGCCCACCCGGAAGCCACCGACTTCGACGTGGAGCAGGTCTTCGAGTACATTCAGAAGAAGGCGTTCCGCATCTCCATCATGGAGCACGACAAGCGCGCGGACGGCCGCGCCATCAAGCAGCTGCGCCCGCTTGTGGCGGAGGCCAACGTGCTGCCCCGCCAGGTGCACGGCTCCTCCATCTTCGCCCGCGGCGAAACCAAGTCCCTGTGCCTGGCCACGCTCGCTCCGCTGGAGGAGAAGCAGTACCTGGACAACTACACGGGTTCCGTTTCCGAGAAGCGCTTCATCCTGCACTACAACTTCCCGCCGTTCACCGTGGGTGAGACGGGCCGTTTCGGTGGCCAGAACCGCCGCGAAATCGGCCACGGTGCCCTGGCCGAGCGCTCCATCGCCCCGGTGGTGCCCAGCGAGGACGAGTTCCCCTACGCTATCCGCGTTTCCTCTGAAATCATGGAGTCCAACGGCTCCACCTCCATGGCTTCCGTCTGCGCCGGCACCATGTCCCTGCTGGCAGCGGGCGTGCCGCTGAAGCGCCCGGTCTCCGGTATTTCCGTGGGCCTGGTGACGGAGTTCGAGAACCCCGGCGACCGCGAGCCCAAGCGCTACAAGACGCTGCTTGACATCATCGGCTCCGAGGACTTCTACGGTGACATGGACTTCAAACTGTGCGGCTCCACGGAAGGCGTGACCGGTTACCAGCTGGACCTCAAGCTGCCCGGCATCCCGCTCTACATCCTGGAGGACGCCATCCACCTGGCCCGCAAGGGGCGCCTGGATGTGCTGGACACCATGAACGCCGCCATCTCCGGCCCGCAGGAGCTCAGCCCCTACGCCCCGCGCATCGAGTCCACCACCATCCCGCAGGACCGCATCGGCGAGCTCATCGGCCCCGGCGGCAAGAACATCAAGGCCCTCCAGGCCGAGACCGGGACGGACATCAACATCGAGGAGGACGGCACCGTGCGCATCTACGGCAACCGCCAGGAGGGCGTGCAGCGCGCCCTGGACCTCATCGGCCGCATGTTCAAGGAAATCGAGGTGGGCGAGACCTACGAGGGCAAGATTGTCTCCACCAAGGAGTTCGGCGCGTTCATGGAGGTGCTGCCCGGCAAGGACGGCCTCATCCATATCTCCGAGCTCGCGGAGGGCCGCACCCAGAAGACTGAGGATGTCGTCAAGGTTGGCGATATCGTCACCGCCAAGTGCATCGGTATCGATGACAAGGGCCGCGTGAAGATGTCCATCCGCGCAGCCCTGCGCGACAAGAAGGCCGCAGAGGCCGACACCGCAGAGGAGCCGCAGGCCTAACGTTCCCCGCAACGAAAATCATGCAGGGCCGCCACCCGGCAACGGGCGGCGGCCCTTTTTGAGCCCCATCCTGCCCGCGCGGGTGAAAAAAATGCAAAAAAAATGCACCAAACCGTTTTTTTTGATTGCCAAAGCCGCGCCGGTAGTATAGATTATCTAGTGAACAGCCGCAATTACAGCTTATACCATGTGGAAATACATTAATACAGGCGCAGCAGTCCTCTTCCTCGCTGGCTCTTTCTTCTTTTATAAAAACCACGAGGCCATGACAACCCCCGCCACGGGTGAGGTCGCAGCCGTCCAAACACAGTTCGACAACGCTATCCGCAAGAACAAGGATATCGAGCTCGATAAGGCCATCAAGCAGTACGCCGTCCTCCGTACCGCCTTCTTCAATCAGGAAACAGATCGATTCGACCAGGAAAAGACCGCCATCGAGGAGCAGGATGCTCCCCTCCCCGGCGAAATCCAGCGCAAGCAGGAAGAGCTCGACCAGGCCAAGGAGGAGTACAACAAACTTCAAGATGACTTCAACCGCCTTAAGCGTGAGACCCGCGAGATGCTCAATCTCGAAGATGCGGACGATGATTCCCTGCGCGATGTCGGTGAGGCCATTGCCGAGCTGAAGAACCACAACGACAAGACCGAGGCCGAGGTGGCCAAGGAGCTGCAGATTACGGACACCCTCGGCAAGGCCAGCGTGCGTGCCATTGCCGGCACCCGCGCCGCCAAGCGCCTGAATGCAGACCGCCTTGCACGCCTCTCCCCCGCAGAGCTGCGCTGCTCCGTTCTCTCCGCCGATCCCAAGTGGGACTATGTGATTTTGGATGCCGGTATCGACAAGGGCATCGTCATCGGCTCCCGCCTGGTGGTGATGCGCGGCGACCGCAAGGTTTGCGAGCTTGATGTCACCCTCGTGGAATCCAACCGCTCCAGCTGCGATATCATCTACAGCACCATCCGCCCAGGTGACCAGGTGCTGCCCGGCGACCACGTCTATGCCATCCGCGACGACAAGTAAACAACCTTTCTCTCACTTACCGATATGAAACTTTACCAGCTTATCTTAACACTCGTGGTCCTGCTGGCCGGTGGCGCAGCCATCTACTACTCCTGCAACCAGGACAAGGTGATGGACCTCTTGATTGCCACGCATGGTGGCGGCCCCCAGGTGGAAAACACGGATGCGCAGGGCCTGCGCAAGGTGAATTCCGAATTGGAGGCAGAGGCCGCCCGCATCTCCAGCGAGCGTGCTGCCGCCATCAAGGCAACCGAGAGCGCACAGAATGTGATGAACGACCACCACAACCAGCGCGATGATGCAGAAACCCTCCTGAACACCCACAAGAAGGAGCTTGCAGATGTGCAGGCCAGCGTGGATGCCCAGCACGCCAGCGTGGAAGCCCTCGTCGCTTCCATCAAGGAGTCCCTCAAGAACCTGGAATCCTCCGGTATCCCGAACTTTTCCTCCGATCAGCCTTGCTCCGAGGTGATTGAGACCATCCGCGAATTCGTTGCTCGCCAGCAGGCCCGCAAGAAGGACCTCGACCAGCAGCTCAAGGACGCCATCGCCGCCCACAAGGCTGCCGCTGTCAAGCTCGCCGGTGAGAAGGACGAGCTCGCACGCGCAACCCGCGTGAACACTACCTTCTTCCGCGACTATTCCAAGAACGACGACGAGTTCCCCGTGGTGGCAGTGGACCGCCGCTGGAACTATGTGACTTTCTTTGTGGGCAACGACAGCGGCCTGGTGGCCGGTGACGACAAGACTCTCGTGGTGAAGCGCGGCGGTGAGGCCGTGGCCAACCTGAAGATCATGAGCATTGATGACGGTCTGGTGGTGGCCGAGTACTCCGACTGCCAGGTGCCGCACCTGACCGACCCGAAGACCTTGAACCACCCGCACGTGGGCGACACGGTCTTCCGCATTAAGCCGCTCGGTCGCTAACCCGCACGCAGCGCGCAAGAACGCTTCCTTTCTATCAACCGCCTGCCTGCAACACGGCAGGCGGTTTTTTCTCAACGGCAACGCCGGTACCAAACTCCAACCATATATGACATCCAAGATGAAGACAACCTTTCTTTGCCTCGCCCTCCCGCTTGCTCTCGCATTGGTATCCTGCCAAGGCTCCATGCCCTCCGTACCCGCCAGCAACCACGGCCGCACCGCCGTGGCTCCCAAGGGCTCCAGCGAGGGCTACAAGCCCTGGAGCAATCCCACCAAGCAGGAGGGAGATGCCGCGCTCGGGCCGCTCAGCGGGCTCTCCGAGCGCCGCTAAACGCACCGTTCCAACCGCGCACTATGACCCGCGCCGAAAGAGCCGCTGCGGTGGCCGCGGAGTTTGACCGAGCCTTTCCGCATCCTCAGGTGCCCCTGCAGCACAGGGACGCTTTCACGCTGCTGGTGGCGGTCATGCTTTCCGCCCAATGCACGGATGCGCGCGTGAACCAGGTGACGCCCGCGCTGTTCGATGCCGCGCCGGACCCCGCATCCATGGTAAAGCTCGGCTGGCAGAAGGTGCGGCGCTACATTGCCACTTGCGGACTCACGGAAACCAAGGCCCGCCGCATTGTGGAGACAAGCCGCTTGCTCCTGGAGCGCCACGGCGGTGCCGTGCCCTCCACCTTTGCGGAGCTCGAAGCCCTGCCCGGCGTGGGGCACAAGACCGCCTCCGTGGTCATGAACCAGGCATTCGGCCATCCCGCTTTCCCCGTGGACACCCACATCTTCCGCCTGGCTCGCCGCTGGGGCCTTTCCCGCGGCTCCACCGTGGAAAAGGTGGAGGCGGATTTGAAAAAGGCTTTCCCTATGGACACCTGGGGCAGGGTGCATATCCAGTTTGTCCTCTGGGGACGCACCTTCTGTCCCGCACGCGGCTGCAACCCCACCTGTGCCATCTGCGCCAAGCTCGCAAAATAGCCTATCCCGGCACCCCCTTGTGAAGCCGCACTTCCCATCAGGGATGTGTACACACAAGCCCCGCACACACACCTTCCCGCCGTGTGTGTACACACAAGCCCCCGCGCTCCCACGCTATCCCGTCATGTGTGTACACACATTTCCCCCGCTCCCACCCTATC
>JAZLHB010000083.1:0-43680 GCA_045616565.1 Akkermansia sp.
AATCCCCGGCACGAGCAGGAAGGTGTTGTTGGTGCTGGAACGGTACTCGATACCGGCGTAATGGATAGCGTTGGAGTCCCCCAGGGTGCTGGCGGTAAATGTGGGGTCTATCACTCCGTTGTGCTGCACCGTGGCAATGAAGTTGTAGCCGATACCCGCAGCCGTGCCGGAATCCACGCGGCTGTCGTAGTTGATGAGCGGCTGGTTTTCCGGCCACATGTAGGTGTCGATATTCTCGTTCAGGTAGGTCAGGCTGATACCCTGCGTTTCCCTCAAGTGCAGAAGCAAATCATTCACGCCATGCACGGCGTACTGCCCCTTGTTGTCGCCAAAGTCACAATAGGTGGTGCGCGTGAGCTGGTCGCTGCGGCTGGCACCCTGCACCGTGTTCGCAACGCCGGCAGCAGCGGTGCACAGGACAATCAACAGGGCTTTGCGGAGAGATGTGGGAAGGTGAAGTTTCATGCAGACGAGATATCTGTTTTAATCTACCCGTTTTCCTTGGGATTTCAAGAAAAAAAACACACATCCTCCCACAAATTGAAGAGGCCCAGCCGCCTGCATGGCGGGTGGGGACGCGTATATTTTTGAGGGATAATCACTTCCTTCTGCGGCGGGCGGCCAGGGCCGCCAGCGCCAACAGGGAAAGCGTGCCTGTGGCGGGTTCCGGAACAGTGCTGAAGATGGCCACCTGGCCCACGTTGTTGCCGTTGTAGTTGTACACCAGGTAGTAGCTGCCGGATTCCAGCCCCTTGTAGTATTCCGCAGCATCCACTTGCTCGGGGATAATCTCTTCGTAGCTGGTTGTGCCCAGCTTGAGCGCATCCACCCCTTCGAACAGAACGTAGGTCTCTCCCTTCAGCAGCCTTGCCACGTTCGCGTAGTCCGCCTCGGAGAGGTCCATGCCCGTGTTGAGCGTGAGCGCGCTGCCCAGCATGAGGCCTGCACCGCCCGTGGCGCTCACATCCAGCGTGGAGCCTGTTTCCATCACCACGTTCGCGTTCAGCGTGGCCCCCGTGCCCTTGGCGGTGAGGCTCTGCGCGTTCTTGATGGTCAGGGTGCCCTCATGCTCCGTATCTGCTGTGGCCGTGCTGCCGTTGTACACACCCAGCGTGGAGTTGGCGCCTATGGTCACGTCTTTCACATCCACGCTGGCGGCGTTCAGGATGTTGAGCACGCCCGCCTCCACATCCACAGAGCCGTGGAAGCCTGCGGTGTTGCCGGAGAGGTTGGCCGTCCCCTCACCGGTCTTCCCGAGCGTGGTGGATGCGCCGCCGCTAACGGCCCCGGTCATGTTCAGGGTCTGGTTTGCCTCTGCACCGGTGGTCAATGCGGCGTTGTCCGACAAGGAGACGGCCACGCTGACCTTGGCGGATTGCTTGGCCTGCAGGGCCAAGCCCTCTGTCACGTTCACCTGGCCGCTCACCCGGTCGGTGTCGCCGGAGTCGGTTACGTTCAGGACCATCTCGGCAGACTTGGAGAATGTGTTTGCACCCTTGTTGCCATCGTTGAATTCAATCTTGCCGCCCTGCACTTCAAGCGTGCCTTCATCAAACGTGGTGGTGTAGAAGCCCACTGTGTTGTTGCCCGTCTTGGTGAGGGTGTTGCCGCCCAACTTGACATCGATGGCGGCATACCCGCTGTTGAGCAGCTTGAAGTTGCCGCTGCCGCCAAAGGTGGAGTTGTCCGTCAGTGTCAGGCCTGCTGTCTGCTTGTTGCCGGTGTTTGTGCCGTTGCCGTTGTTCAACAGGGCTCCGCCGTCAAGCGTGTACTTGTAGCACACGTCGCTCGTGCCGTTGAGGTTGACAATGCCACCCTTGCCGATGGTGATGGAAGCCGCTTCCGCGCCCAGGGCCGCATTGTTGCCCATCTTCAGCGTGGTAGTGGCGGTGACCTCTCCCAGTTCATTCAGCACACCCCGAACAGTCAGGTTGCCGGTGAAGGTGTTGGCCGCGTTGAAAGTCACCGTGCCTCCGCCATCCGCCAAGATGTTGCCAGAGCCGCTGATAACGCCGCCCACGGTGAGATTCGAGCGTGTTTGCAACGTGGCACCCTCGGCAATGTCCACATTGCCGGTGCCGAGGGCGGAGGTGTTGTTGGTGACGAGCGTACCGCCGTTGATGGCGGTTCCACCGGAGTAGTTGTTGGCGCCGCCCACGGTGAGGATGCCCCCGCCAATCTTCACCAGCTTGCCGCTGTCGGAGATGTTGCCGGTTGCGTTCAAATCCCTGTCTCCGGAGAACGTGGCAGTGTGGGCACCAAGGTTCATGGTTGCACCAAAGGAGGAATCCGCAGTGGTCTCCACTGCGATATTTCCGCCCAAGGCCACCTTGCCGCTCACGGTGCCGCCGGCCATCTCAAAGTTGGCAGAATAGCTGCCCGCTCCGGCATTCGGACCGGTGCTCATGGCCAAGGTACCTTCCGAAACCTTGATCTTGCCCGTGCCCGTGACGGTTGCATTCTGGATATGGAAAGTGCCCGTCCCCGTCTTTTCCAGAGTGTAGGCTCCCAAGGCAACGGACGTTGCGGCATAGCTGCCGCCGGTAATGCCGAATTCTTTCGCGGCGGCAATCTTGGAATCCGCAGTCAAGCTCACATGGGTGACCAGCTGGCGCTTGCCATAGCCCAAATCACCCCCGCTGTTGGTCAGCGTGCCGCCTGCCAGCACCACGGTGTAACCATCGCCGGTACCCTCCAAACCATTGACATCCAGAGTGCCGTTTGTCTGGACTCTGATGGTGTGATCCGCTGCATTCATGCTGCCAAGGGCATTGTTGTTCCCGGCCTTCAGCGTGCCGCTGTTGACCACGATATCACCGGTGTAGGAAGCATTGTTTCCCGTGATGGTGACGGTGGGGCCATCAACAGTCAAGCTGCCGGAGCCTTGGACGCTGCCGAGCTGAAGCGTGCCGGCATTCCCGGTAAAGGTGAGGCCATCACCCACCTGAACATCACCTATGGTAGAGGTGGAGGCGATGTTGACGGACGCTGCTGCGCCATCCTCAACAATTACATGCGCGAGAGATGCATCTTCGGAATCCATGTTGAAGGACGTGCCATCGGCAAGGGCCACGGTGGTGAACACTTCGCCACCGGCTTCCCTGGCGTGCGAATAGCACTCCGCAGTGTCAGTAACGGTGTTCACATGGAAGGTGGTGTAGTCCTCTACGTATGCCGTAAACACACCGTATTCTATCTTGCCTTCCATCCCCTTATAGGTGACAGTGCCACGGAAATCAATCGGAGTTCCGATTTCCGGGTCATATTCCATTGTAAAGACCGTCACGTCCATACCGATGAAGAAGCCGTTGTTGTACACGTCTTGCTCACCTTCTGCATAGTAGAACTCGGCACCGGACAAGTTGTCCAGCTTCACATCGCCGAGAACGGTATATTCCGCATCGCCGCTGATGATGAACGCCTCGGTCACGGACACAGTGGAATCCTCCGAACCCAGAATCATCGTGCCGAGCAGAACGCCGCCATTGATAACTACATTGCCGGTGATGGCAGCCTCGTCTGCACCGGCCAGCGTGGCGTGATCCAGCTTCACAGTACCCGCATTGGAGATTTCCCCCAGAAGATATGTCATGCCCTCGCCGGCAAGCACACCCGTGGCACCGGCGGCAACCGTTCCTGAAGCAATCTCAAGGTATCCGCTATTGGTTACAGTGCCGTTCAATGCCAGCGTATCTGTGATGAAGGTGGAGCAATTCTCATTAAAGCTCACGCTTGCCCCCTCTTCTATGGTGACATTGGTGAATACTTGTTCAAATTCGCCTCCATTGCTGATGGCCACATGAGCCCCGGCGGCAAATGTTGCATCGCCAGCTACGATGTTGTCGGTCAAGGTGACAGAAGCGGAACCGGAAGCAAAGAAGACATCGGCCTCCTCCATGAATGAGTTGCTTCCCGCCTGGCCGCCTTCGGTGTGCCAGTTGCAGTCATCTGTGCTGTTGGACCAATTGGAATTGGTGGTACCATCCCATATCAAGGCCCTTGTCGGTGCTGGCTGAATGAAAGTCAGCATCAAGGTGGAGCCGTTCGTCGTGAGCTTGTAATGTTCCTGCAGTTCCTGCGCCAAGGTAAGTGTTACCCCAGGGTTCAAGGTCACACTGGTGCCGGTGGCCAGGGTGTAGTCATGACCGGAGGTAATGGACATGCCGGTGAGGTCCAGCGTGCCAGAATTCAGGGCAAGGGCACCGGTGGAGGTAATCCAGTTTTCCCCGTCCAGGGCGAGAGTGCCGCTGTTCATGGTAAAGGCGCCCGTAGTCACGGCTGTGGCCAGGTCCAGCGTGCCGCCGTTCAGGGTGACAGCGCCGCTGCCCAGCGCAGAGGCGTTGGAGGCCACAAGCGTGCCGGCATCCACCGTGGTGCCGCCGGAGTATGTGTTGGCGGCGTTCAGGGCAAGCGTGCCGGCACCAACCTTGGTGATGTTACCATCTCCGGAAATAGTACCGCTGAGGATGAGCGTTCCTCCTTCCGTTCCCTTGCTGATATCCGTGCCGTCACCGTTGAACGCGTAACGCGCGGTGTCGATAGTCACGGTCTTGGAGCCTGCGGCAGTAGTGGCAACGGTACCGTTGTAGGAAGCCGTTTCGGCAGAAATGCCGATGGTGCTGCCGGCGGCGGCGTTGAGCGTGCCATTGGCGTTGGCACTGGTGGTGCCGCCCAGAATGAGCGAGCCGCCGTCTTTCAGGTTGACCGAATACGCCTTGCTGCCGCGGCTCTTGATACCCTTCACGGCAACGATACCGCCATTCTCAATGTTCAGGGTAAAGGCATCGTCCTTTCCGCCAAGGAGGGTTGCATTCTTGGCAAGGAGCTTGCCGGATACATTGCCGGTGGTGACATTCTGCCACTCACTGAGCACAAGCCCCGTCTGGTGGGTGTTGTTTTCATTGTCTCCACCGCTGACAGCCACTGTGGCGCCTGCCTTGATATCAAACCCGGTGGGATTGGTCCTATCTTTAATGTTGCCGTTGACAAAATACTCCGTCTTGACCAGCACGGGGGTGGTTCCGTCACCCACAGTCAGGTTGCCGTTGTTGTATATTGTCTTGGTGCTCAGATTTTCCGTGAGAAGGGTCAGGTGCTTGCCGCTGCCAAGCTCCACGCCGTGATCCTCTGTTGTATTCGTCACGGTAATGGCCCCCTTACCCTCCACCACAGCAACTCCAGTGGTTCCGGCCCCGGTAATACGGTCAATCTTGACGTCATCGTTGAAGGCAACAATTCCTTCATTGACCGTGAGCATACCCTGCGTCACCTCTTCGCCATCGGAGTTACCGAACAAAACTTTGCCGGCACCGGACTTGACGAAGTTGCTGCCGGAGCTGTCCAGATCGCTCACGGTAAGATTGTGTCCAGCCGTGTCCACTGTGAGATTGGCGCCGTCTTGCAGCACCATTTCCCCCGTGGTGATATTCTCCTGAAGCACGGCCGTTCCGGCATTGCTCTCAAATGTCACGTTGGCTTCCTGGGTGAAAGGAACGTGATTTGTCGGGGCATCGGCGGTATGCCAGTTCGCACCGTCTGTGCTTGTGGACCAGTGCGAGTTGGAGGTGGCGTTGTCCCAAATCAGGTCTTGGATGACTACTCCCTCCATTTGGAAGTATACATAGTCGGAGCTGCCGGAGGAGGAGCTCAGATAGTATCCCTGCATCTTCTGGCCGTCGCCAATGACGCATTCCACCAGCAAACCGGTGTCCATGGAGGCGGTGTCGCCCAGGGTGATTCCCATCCACTGGCCGGGCTGGGGAGTCTGGCCCAGGCCGGAGAGATTGATGGTCAGGCTATCGCCGGTCAGGGTAACATCCTGCACATTGTTGACGACATAAATCATGGCCTCTGCAGCCGCCTGCAGCGTGATTGACGTCGTGGGGTCGCCGAACATCGTCAGGGAGCTGCCTGCGCCGAGAGTCTGCGAAGCGGCAGTTTCAACATTGGTGCCGCCCAGGCCCTCAATCACCAGGCTGCTGGCATCCAAGATATGGGAGCCGCCCGCCAAACGGCTGGTTGCAGCAAGCTGCACGGAATCACGGCTGGTGATATTCCCGCCCAGGGACAGGGTGCCTTGGATATCCATGGGACCGACAACGCTGGCATCCCCACCCAGCTGGAACGCGGCACCGTCTATCACCGTAACGGAGGACGCGCTGCCGAGCATACCCAAGGCGCCGCTTTCCAGGCTCATGGTGCCCTCCTTCACATACAGGTCACCGTTGAACTGGGAGGATTCCCCCGTGAGGGCAAACGTGCCGGTACCGGATTTAGAGATGGAGATGTTGCCACCCACGGCACCGGCAAAGGTGCCATCATTTGTAATGTTGAGCGTGGTGGAGGAAGAAGCGTCCGCCGCAGTGAATTCAACGGAACCGGAACCGTTGAGGGACTTGATGTCCACCTCACCGGTTGCCAGCACCAAGGTGCTGTTGTTTTCCAGATTGATATTGGAAGCCTGAGCCAGAGCAGTCTTGTGACCCGCCACGAGCTGGGTGCCTGCAGTGGCCTTGATCTCACCGCTGAAAGTGTTCTCTGCGTTGTTGAAGGTGAACTTCTCCACGGAATTGCCCTTGGCGAGCGTAACCTTGCCTTCGCCCTGCACCAAGCCGTTGAAGATGGTGCCTGATTTGCCCCAGTTGCCGGCCAAAGTCACTTGGTCCGCAATGGATTTCCCCAGGGTGGTGGTACCGGTAAAGATGAGGCCGCCGTCCACCTTTTGCAGCTTGCCGCTGTTGATAGTCAAGTCTCCGGAAATTGTCCTGGTGGTGTTCTGGGCTATGGCAAGCTCCAGCGTGCCGCCGTCCACAACCATGTCGGTGGCAACCGGCCGGTCGGGTATCGTGTAGGCGTTGCCGCCAATATAGGCCGTGGCACCACTGTCCACCTCCAGCAGTTTTGTGGTCGCCAGGAAATCCGGCACAATGGAGGTGCTGCTCGTCCGCAGGGAGCCATGCTCCACGCGGACAGTGTCCGCAACCAGGGATTGCGTCACGTTCAGCGTGCCCGCGCCCACTTTCACGAAAGTGCCGGCGCCAGACTGCCCAGCGGCAATGGCATTGGTAAGGGTTTCCGTCTTGCCGCTACCGACCTCAATCGTTATTGTACCGGCAGAATGCACGGTGGCATTGTTGTCAAGGATACTGCTTGTAGAGGAAGCAATCTTTGTTCCTTCATTTAAAACCAGGTCATCCGCAGCCAGGGATTTAGTAAGCACAAGCGTGCCACCACGTACTTCCACACTGCCAATATGGGTCAATTTTCCGTCCAGATAGGCCGTTTCAGCTGTGTCCAAGGCAATCGTGCCGGCCCCATCCACCCTGGCATTCGTTTCCAGCGTGTGCGTATCGCGAAGGACCAAGGTGCTGCCGGCGGCAATATCCGCCTTTTGAGTAATGCTCACTCCGGCACCCAAGGTGACAACGCCGGCACCATTCAAGATCACCTCCTCGGTGGAAAGCATACCGTTCTCGGTGGTATTCACGGTATACTCCTTGCTGTTGTCGAACAGCAGGGCTGCGGCGGAGACTTCGTTGGTCACCTGCACATCCGTGCTCGCGGCAGAATCGTTGAAGACAGCCTTGTCTGTTGAAGTAAAGCTACCTCCCTGCCCGAATTCCGATAAGCTCCAAGCGTGCTGAGTCGTTGTGCCATCCCAAATGCGGTTGCCGGCCTTCTGGGAGAAAGAAACCTTCAGGATGTTGTCTTGCACCGAGAACGCAGCCTCCAAATAGTCCACGCCCTCTGCAGTCAACAGATTTGTGTTCCATGCGTGGCCACTTGTCAATGTAAGCACCGAGCCGGCGGAAAGGGTACTTGTGTTGATGAAATCCACAACAACTTGTTGATCCTGTCCCACCGTCACCCCATTGCCGAAGTGCAAAGCGGGGGTATTGCTGTTGTCGAGCAGCTCCCCGGCATCAAAACGCATGCCGCCGCCATTGAAGGTGACAGCGCTGTCTACTATGCCGGCTTTCCCGGAGACACCGGCGGAGCAGAGATACTGGCCGGAACCCAGGGTAAGACCGTTCCCCACGGAGAGCGTGGCCCCGCGGGCCACCGTCACGTTTCCCGCAATGTGGATGCCGCTTCCCTGTAAATTAAGCGTGCCATTCAGGGCAGAAACATCCTGCACATCCACCTGCCCGCTGTATGTCTGGCTTCCCTCGCCAGCCATAGCCAGATTAATGCGCGTACCATCTACAGCAGTGACGGCACCGCCATAAACATACTGACCGCTCCCGGTGGTTGTAAGCGTGGCCCCCTGAACCGGGGTGCTGTCCTCTCCTGCAGGTTTGTAGGCAAACACCTTGCCCGTGGCATCTCCATCCAACCCGCCGATATGCGCATTGGCCGTATTCAGCGCCATGGCGCCGTTGTTCACCAAGTTGATGGTGGCATGCTGCGCCGCATTATCATGCGCGAGCACCAGACCTGGGGTGCCGTCAACACCGCCCTCCACCTGCAGTTCTCCACTGAACGAGCCGGGGCCGTTCAAATGCAGGGTGGATGCTCCATTTCCCGGCTGCATGACGACGGTGCCGCTGCCGTTCAGAGCATTGATATCCCACCGGACCGCTTGGTTGTTGTTGGAAATGGTCAGGGTTTGCCCGTTTACATCTACACGGTCAATCGTATGGGAAGCCCCGGCGGCGCTGGCATTGGCCATGGTGGCATCCTGACTCACCTTCAAGGTGCCACCGATAGAAATACCGCTGGCATTGTTCAGGGAGAGCGTGACGCCTTGCAAATCGATGATGCCGCCCTCTGTGTTGTTTTGATCGGCTCGCAGTATGAAAGGGTCGCCTTGCAGCGCCAAAGTGGCGTTTTCCCGGGCTCCAATGGTGGCGTAAAGGTTGGCCGCGCCATCAGCCGCTACAATGCTGCCCGTGTCCTCGGTGGCTGTAATCCTGCCGGTAATGGCATCTGAGCCCACAATCATGGTACCGCCGTTAAGCTCAATGTGCTTGTTTTCCAATGCGCCATCCGATACTTCTGAGACATCCAAAACGGCTCCACCAGCCACACGCGTGATACCGCCGGAGCTCAAAGCCTTATTAGTGGCTACCATGACCACGCCTTGCCGAATATCGAAAAGATTGCTCTCAACGGCGTTCATCAACATCAGCGTGCCCGTGCCGATCTTGGTAATCGTTGGTGCTCCCAGATAGGCCCACACGGCACCACCCCAGCGGTCGTATTCTTCGTCTTCCACCACATTGAGCACCAGCTCGCCCTTCTGCTCGTCAGAGTTGTCAACCACACCCATCGTTCCCATGTACGTTTCGTAACTTACCGGAGTTACCAGGCTGTTCAAGGTTTGTTTGGTGCCGTTGATATCGATAAAGGCGCAATCGTTCATGTACACGGTACCAACATTCTCTAGGGCGTTGTCCACGCTGAGCTGGAGAGTGACGATGCTGGCATTATGCAAAACGTACAAGGGATCACCCCCGGGGATGCGGTTTTCATCGTACCCCTGCAGAGTCAGGTCGCCTGTTATCCCCAAGGCATGTTTCAGCTCAATGACCTCACCCACGGCATTTTCTTCTTCATCTCCGGTGTAGTTGGACTTGCAAAACTGTCCGTCCACAACAACATTGCGAGCACCCTTCTCTCCATCCATCAGGACTGTTTCCAACACCAAGTGGCCACCGCCACCGCCGAAGTGGTAGGTGTCGTTATCTCCCAGATTAATGTTACCGGAGAACACCATTTTCTTGCTCGTGGCCAGGCTCAATTTGCCGTGCTCACTCAGATTGACAGAAGCATCGCCGCCCATGTCATCGAGCAGAATGGCGCCTTCAGAATCACCTGTCACGGAATCGATTATTGTACTGGACCCCATCAGACGGTTGGCATATTTCAAGTCCACATCCGCCCCGCCCAAGGCACGGTCATCCTTGCACACGAACGTGACACCGCCCACCAAGTCAATGCGTTTGAAATGGTTTTCAGTATTGGTGAGGGTCACCGTGCCGGTGGTGTACTGGTTGCCCAGCACCAGCACGCCGTTCTCATTGTTCAGCGAGTAGTTGACAACCAAGTTGCCGCCGCCGCCGCCCAAGTGCCATTCGTTGTTGTTATTGGCAGCCAAAGCACTTGATGTTCCCTGTTTGCCGAATTGAACCTCCTCCACAGCGCCAATGATAAGCTGCTGGAAGCCGCTCAAGTCTGGGGCGGATTCACCCTCAAAGTCCTGAGTTAGGGCGAGCACGCCGTTTGAATAGTATGTTTTTATCCCGTCAGGTGTGTTTTCTTGATACTTCCCGAGAATCTTGGGCAAAATATCGTTGAGACCGGCATTTTCCACAATCAACACGCCGCGGTCCTTGATAAACCAGCGATTATTGGTTGTATCACCCAGCGCGCCCAGTCCCTCGGCCACCAGGGTGCCGCCCTCCAAACTCTTGGTGCCTTTAAAACTGTTGCCGGTGTTGGTGAGCCGCAGGCTTCCACCGGCCGTATCAACCGTCATACCTCCGTTACCATATATGAGCCCGCCGTATACGCTTTCAGAATCTGTGTTCTCAAAATGGTTCTCCGTTGAGAACGCCACACGGAACATGGAGTTCTCACCCTCAAGGTTGACGTTGCCGTGCAGGCCGTAGTAATCGCGGAGTTTGTACGTGTCATCCATTTTCACACCACCCTCCACATACTCGTATTGGTGGGTGGTGTACTCGGTCATGTTGAACACGCCGCCGTCTTTGACGGTGACATCGCCTTTCAAGCGGGCGTGGCTGCCCAGGGTGAACTCTGCGCCGGAGCTGATTACCACATCCATTTGGGCATCCGCATAGTGCCAGTCGAATTCATTGACGGGCCGCTTGCCCAGGACCTGTTTGCCGTGGATTGTGTTGATGCCCTGCAAAACCACGCCGCCCTGATTCACGGTGAAAGAGCTGGCGTCATGATTCTGCAGGTTGGTGAACACGGTATTCATCACCCACGGATTCTCCGAATTGCCATTGTACTCTACGATGATGGCACCTTCCTTTGTATCCCTGAACGCGCCCACGAAAGCCTCTGTTCCAGGATCTGTGATAGTGATCGTGACGGCCTTGTTCGCCGTGTTGGTCACAATATCCTTCTCCATGAGCAGGTGGAGAGACTTGAAGCCATTGCCGTCTGCCTCCGCAGAGTTGTTCCAAGTGAAGTTGTTCCCGTTGAGGTCCAGCGTGGCACCGTTGGCACCCAGGGTGACATCACGGTACACCTGCTGCAGATTGTCGATAACCACGGTGCTGCCGCTGCTGACCAGCACATTGTAGGCGGCATAGCCGCCGGTCCGCTTCAGGGAAACGGTGCCGCTGCCGCCCACGTTGAGCAAGGCGTTGGTGTTGCCCTCGCCGGTAATGGTCAGGTCACCCGCGCCGGCTTTGCGCCATTCCACCATACGCGCTTCCGTGGCCTTCATGTCCAGCTCCAGGGTCACCCCCTCATCAATGGCGAAACCGGCAGACTCCAGGAGATGCTCTGACTGCAGCTTGAAATTGGCCGTTTTCACGCCCTCCGCCTTTCCGAACTGCACAAAACCGATGCCCAGGTCCACATCTGCCTCCAACTCCACGTTGTAGGTCTTGTCATCCGCCGCCTTGAACACCAGGCTGTTTGTCACAAACAAATCGGCATAGCTGAACTGCTTGTCAGGGTTTGAGTCAGTTCCGTACTTGGCGGCGTTGAAATACGCATCGCCGTAGTTGAACCAATTGGCAGTGTCCTTAATGGGGTTGAGCGCCTTCCATGTGTGCATGCCAGACTGTACCCCGATGAAGGTTTTGCTTTCCTGCTGGCCCTGAGCGTTCGTGAAGCTCAAGGTGCCGCTGTACGGGATAGTGGAAACCTCCACATCGTCACCCACACCGCTGATTTTCTCTCCAGGAGCGTTAACTGCGCTCAAGGTTATGGAATGCGCCTCGTCTGAGGTGCCCAGGTCCGGGGTCACATTGAACTTCTCCATGGCGTACTTGCTCCACACAAGGTCGCCGCGGTCCTGGTTGAAGTACTGGCCGCCGGATTGGGCTGCGGAAATGTACTGGTAGGTCCCGGTGGTTTCGTTGTACACCCAGGTGGGGCTTCCGGAGTCACCGCTGCGCACGCGGTAGGGCAACGGCTGGGCTGCAATTTCTTCCGCAACCTTGGGGTTGACGTGGTGGAAGATGCCGAAGTTGGCATCATGATCGCCTTCGTGCTTTGGATTATCGGTCCATTCCACGACGACGATGCCGCCGGTGGCAAAGGTGTACGGAACTTCCAGCTCCTGGGTCCGCCGCCAAACTCCGTCATCGTCTATCAGGGCGAGCTCCATGGCTCCGGAGCCGGTGCGGTAGAGGTACTCGCCATCAAGCACAGAGGGGTCCGCACCGGAGTACAGCTCGGATGGCTGGGCATCCGTCACCAGCTTGTTGAGACGGGACACCTTGTAGTCGGTTGCGGCCTCCATGTGGAAATTAGTGCCGCGCTTGAAATCGACACTGATATAATGAATGGCATTCTGCCCGCCGACATCATTGGCGGTGTAGGTTGGATTGATGGCCCCGTTGTGCGCCACGGTGGCCAGGAATCCGTAGCCCACGGCCGCATCCACCGGCGTGGAGGATGCGCTGGAAAAATCAATCATCCCCTGCTCCAAGGGGATGGTGTACGAATCGTAAGCATCCGACTGGTAGGTGATGACGATACCGCCGTCACGCTCACGGATGGCCTGCAGCATGGCATTCACCTCGCCGGCCACGTAGCGGCCGCAGTTCTGGCCGAAATCCGCGTAGGTTTGCAAGCCCACGCCGTCAAAGAGCACGGCCGCATCAGCCGTTTGGCTGCCCAGCGTGGCAGCCACTGTGGAGATGGCAAGAAGAAGATATTTGCGGAGAGAGAACGGGAGATGAAGCCTCATGCGCCTGATTTTGCCAGAAACCTCTAGGGAAATCAAACAATTTTTTTGCAGGGGCTGCGTGGAATTTTGCTCCAAAAAAGGCTTGCTTATGCGGGAGGGCTGTACTATATTCGCGCGCGACATGTCAGAACGCAAGAATCCATATCCTTTCGACATCTTTGAACCCAAGTGGCAGCACGTTTGGGACGAGGAGAAGACTTTCAAGGTCCACAACCCCGGGGAGGCCGGCTTTGACGCCACCAAGCCCAAGTGCTACATCTTGGACATGTTCCCGTACCCGAGCGGCGCGGGGCTGCATGTGGGGCACCCGGAGGGCTACACGGCCACGGATATCGTGAGCCGCTACAAGCGCATGCGCGGGTTCAACGTGCTGCACCCCATGGGCTGGGATTCCTTCGGCCTGCCGGCGGAGCAGTACGCCATCAAGACCGGGCTGCACCCGTCCATCACCACCTACGCCAACATCGACAATTTCCGGCGCCAGCTCAAGATGCTGGGCTTCTCCTACGACTGGGACCGCGAGATAGCCACCACGGACCCGCACTATGTGCGCTGGACCCAGTGGATATTCCTGCGCCTCTACCACTCCTACTACAACACGGAGCTCAAGAAGGCACGCCCGGTGAAGGAGCTCGAAGACCAGGGCTGGACCCGCGAGCAGATTGACGCCGTGCGCCTGGCATACGTGGCAGACGGCATGGTGAACTGGAGCCCGGACATGGGCACCGTGCTCGCCAACGAGGAGGCGGAGGAGTGGAAGAGCAAGGGCCACACCGTGGAGCGCCGCAAGCTGCGCCAGTGGATGCTGCGCATCACCGCCTACGCGGAGAGGCTTATCGACGATTTGGACGAGCTGGACTGGCCGGAGAGCATCAAGCTGCTGCAGCGCAACTGGATTGGCAAGTCCACGGGTGCAGAGGTGAATTTCGACTGCAACGGCAAGACTATCACGGTGTACACCACGCGCCCGGACACGCTGTTCGGCGCCACCTACATGGTGCTCTCCCCGGAGCATGAGCTGGTGCCGCAAATCACCACGGAGGACCAGCGGGAGGCGGTGAAGGCCTACCAGGCCGCATGCGCCGCCAAGAGCGACCTGGAGCGCACGGACCTGGCCAAGGAGAAGACCGGCGTGTTTACCGGGGCCTACGCCACCAACCCCGTGAACGGCAGGCAGATTCCCATCTGGATTGCAGACTACGTGCTCACCGGCTACGGCACCGGAGCCATTATGGCCGTGCCCGCGCACGACAGCCGCGACTACGATTTTGCGGTGAAGTTCGAGCTTCCCATCATCCAGGTGGTGCAGCCGGACGACCCCGCCACGCCGTGGAAGGATTTCTGCGGATATGACGGCACCATGGTGAACTCCGAGCACTTCAACGGCCTGCCCGTGCCGGAGGCCAAGGCCAAGATGATTGCCTGGCTGGAGGAGAAGAACTACGGCCGCGGCAAGGTGAACTACAAGCTGCGCGACTGGCTGTTCAGCCGCCAGCGCTACTGGGGCGAGCCCTTCCCCATTGTTTGGGGAGAGGACGGCAACCACTACGCCATTCCGGAGAGCGAGCTGCCCCTGCTGCAGCCGGAGATGGAGGATTTCAAGCCCAGCGGCGACCCCCGCGGCCCGCTGGTGAAAGCCAAGGAGTGGATCCGCTACTCGGAGACCGCCACGCGAGAGACCAACACCATGCCCCAGTGGGCAGGCTCCTGCTGGTACTACCTGCGCTATATCGACCCGAAGAACGAGGACGCCTTCCTGGGCGCGGAGGCAGAGAAGTACTGGATGGGCGGCAACAAGAAGCCCGGCGGCGTGGACCTGTACGTGGGCGGCACGGAGCACGCGGTGCTCCACCTGCTCTACGCCCGCTTCTGGCACAAGGTGCTCTTTGATTACGGCCTGGTTTCCACCCCGGAACCCTTCAACAAGCTCGTCAACCAGGGCCTCATCCTGGGTGAGGACGGGCAGAAGATGTCCAAGAGCCGCGGCAACGTGGTGAACCCGGACGACATTGTGCGCGACTACGGCGCAGACGCCATCCGCCTGTACGAGATGTTCATGGGCCCGCTCAAGGAGGTGAAGCCCTGGGCCACCAAGGGCGTGGAGGGCATCAGCCGCTTCCTGGCCCGCGTGTGGCGCATTGCCATGGCGGAGAACCAGGAGGGCGAGTGGGTGCTCTCCGGCAAGGTGGCTGTGGCGGATGACACCACTGTCACCCCCGTGCGCAAGGAGCTCCACAAGACCATCAAGAAGGTCACGGAGGACATTGAGGACATGAGCTTCAACACCGCCATCTCCAAGATGATGGAGTGCACCAACGCCATGACGCAGGCGGACACCGTGAGCGTGCAGGACTACGCCACGCTGCTGCAGCTGCTCAATCCCTTTGCCCCGCATATCACGGAAGAGCTGTACAGCATCCTGCGCGGCTCGTTCCCGCAGCTGGCCGCATGCCAGCTCAGCGCCCTGCCCTGGCCGGCCTTCAACCCGGAATACCTGGTGGAAAACACCCGCGAAATCGTGATTCAGGTGAACGGCAAGCTGCGAGACAAGCTCACCGTGGCCGTGGACATCTCCAAGGAAGACCTGGAGGCCCAGGCGCTCGCCGCCCCCCGCGTGAAGGAATTCACGGAGGGCAAGACCGTGCGCAAGGTTATTGTGGTCCCCGGGCGTCTCGTGAACGTGGTGGCCAACTAAGCATCACCAAACAAAGCCACCCCGCCATGAACAGGAAGCGGCTCCTTGCCCTGCCCATCCTGCTTGTGGCGGGGTTTTTGTGCCTCTTTATCCCGGATTGGGGGGAGGACCCGCGCGAGCTTGCCTCCGGCGAATGGCACGACCGCGCCAACGGCCTGCACCTGGAGGTGGATGCCGCCCGCATTCATTGGCAGGCCGGCGGGTACAGCGGCAAAATCCCCTACAAGTGGATACAGGCGGAGCACGAGCCCTACCGCGCGGAAATCTCCTTCCGCGGCCAAACCTACCGGGCGGATATCTCCTTCAACGGGCGGGATGATGCCGTTGCAGACCTCCTCGTCTTCGACCAGCTCCCGGAAGACGCCCAACGCTTCATCCGTGAGAAAAACCGGGCCCTCAACCGCCCGGAGAAGGAAATCACCCTTCACTTCCGCCGAGTGAAGCCATAAGCACCGTGCTTATCTTCGCATTTCGTAAAATTTGGGGCGATTTATCTTCGCATTTCGTAAATTTCAAATCAACTTATCTTTGCATTTCGTAAATTCAGGCTTGCAACTCATTGATTTTTGGATAAAATAGAGGCCAAGAAAGAAAAGCCATGAAACGCTGGATCATCAACGACCTGAAAAAGTGGAAAGAAAACCCACGTCGCAAGCCCCTGCTGTTGATGGGTGCGCGCCAGGTAGGCAAGACCTGGGTGATGCAGGAATTCGGCAAGCGGGAATTCTCCAAGGTGCTGTATATCAGCTTTGAGGACGATGATGAAATGCGTCACATCTTCGAGCTCGACTACAACGTACCCCGCCTGTTGACAGCGTTGCAGCTGAGAGCAGGATTCAAGCCCACACCGGAGGATACCCTCATCATTTTGGACGAGATTCAGGAATGCCCCGCCGCCATCACCTCCCTGAAATACTTTTGCGAACAGGCACGGGAATACGCCATCATAGCCGCCGGTTCCCTGCTGGGCATTGCAGAGCACCGCGGCACGGGCTTCCCTGTGGGCAAGGTGAACCGCCTGCGCATGCACCCCATGAGCTTCACCGAGTACCTGGATGCCATAGGGGACGGCCAATATGTGGAAGTGCTGCGTAGCGGAGACTGGCAGACCCTCGACTATTTCTCCCGCCACCTGACCCAGCGGCTGCACTCATACTTCTATGTAGGCGGGATGCCGGAGGCCGTGTCGGCTTTCGTCACCAATGGCGACTACTCGGAAGTGCGCATGATTCAAAACGATTTGCTTGCAGACTACCATGCCGGTTTCCGCAAGCACGCCACGGCGGAAGCCGCTGCGCGCATTGCCCAGATATGGGATGCCATTCCCGCCCAACTCGGCAGGGAGGACAAGCGTTTTTCGTATTCGGAAGTAGAAGGAGCCCTTCACGCCAACCAGCTGAAAGGGCCGCAGCGCTGGCTGGAGAACGCGGGTCTGGTATCGCAAGTGCCGCGCGCCACCACGCCGCAGTTTCCGCTGGAAGCTTTTCGCGATGCCGCCTTCAAGCTCTACTTCCTGGATGTGGGACTTCTGGCGGCCAAGTGCGGCTTGAAAGCCAGCCTGCTGCTCAACCGCAATACGGTCTTCACCCAATACAAAGGTGCACTCACGGAGCAGTATGTACAACAGCAGCTGCGTGCAGAGTGCGGCATGGACCCGTTCTACTGGAGCGCCGAGCGCGCCCAGGCGGAGGTTGATTTCCTGTTGCCGACGGAGGACGGGGTATTCCCCATGGAGGTGAAGGCGGAGCGCAACCTGAAGGCGCGCAGCCTGCAGAGCTTCTACCGCCGCTACCGCCAACCGCTTGCCGTGCGCACTTCCATGGCTCCCTACTCCGTGCAAACAGTGGAAATCCCCGCGACCAAAACCGCGCAAGCCGGTTCATACACCTTGTTGGACCTCCCGCTGCACGCCGTCTGCCGCACTGCCAACGAGTGCGCCAAGCTTTGCCGGCAGAATATGGGCGCGTAGAGAGGGTGGCGAATAGCCGGAACATCCGCGTCACCTGCGGCGCGGCATGGGGGCGTTGGTGGATTTGAGGGCGTTATCCAGGAGGCGCGTCATTTGTTGAAAGCGCTCCGGCTGCTCTTGGGAGAGGTCGCGGCTCTCGGAGATGTCGTCTGCCAGGTTGTAGAGCTCGCACTTGCCCGTTTCCCAGAAGCGGATGAGCTTGAAATCCCCGTAGACGAGTGCGGATTGGGGGGAATAGGTGCCGCCCAAGGCGTGGCGGACCCAGTTGTGGGGGATGTGGAAAAGGATGGGGCGCGGCGCGGCCGTTTCCCGCCCGCAGAGCTTGGGAACCAGGCTTTGGCCATCCACCTTCTGCACGGTGGGCGGGGTGGCGGTGCAGCCCGCCATCTGCAGGATGGTGGGGTACAGGTCCTCACACACCACGGGGGTGGTGCAAAGGCTGCGCGGCGCGGTGGTGCCGGGCCAGCAGACGATGAGGGGCACGCGGATGCCGCCCTCGTAGCAGCTGCCCTTCCCTGCGCGCAGCGGGTAGTTGGAGAGGGTGTCGCCCATGCGCCCGGCGGATGGGAGCGCCAGCCCGCCGTTGTCCGACATGAAGATGATGACGGTGTTCTCCCGCAGCCCACGCTCCTGCAGCCACTGCATGAGGTCGCCCAAGCTCTTGTCCATGCCCTCTATCAGGGCGGCGTAGTTGCGCTCGGCCTCGCTCCAGGGCCTGCCGTCCTGCGGGTCGGGGTAGTTGCCGATAAAGCGGGTATCGCATGCGCGGGCATCCAGCGGGCAATGCACGGCATAGTGGGCCATGTAGAGGAAGAAGGGTTTACCCTTGTGCTGCGGGGCGGAGAGAGCCGTTTGCAGGGTGGCAACGGCCTCCCGCGTGAGGGCCTCCGTGAGGAAGACATCGTTTTCACGGTACTCCGGCTTGTCCATGCCGCGCACGGTGAAGCGGCCGGGGCCGTAGCCGGTGCAGCCGCGGTAGTCCGCCAGGCCGCCTATTTCCGAGCCGGCGATGTTGTAGTCGAACCCCAGAAGGGTGGGATTGGCACCGGGGGTGTCCTTGCTTCCCCAGTGGGCTTTGCCGCAGTGGATGGTCACATAGCCCTGCCGGCGCAGGAGCTCCGGCAGCGGGGTGCAGACGGCGTACGGCCGCTGCATGCTGTAGGTGAAAGGCTCCTCCGTGAGCGGGTGGCGGCTTTCCCCCTGCGGGGCGGTTCCCTGGGGCTGCATGCCGTTCACGCACCAGTCCTGCGGCGGCAGCATGGGGCAGTTCGGCTCGTCCGTTTCGGTATCGCGCAGGAGGGTCCAGTTGGTGACACGGTGGCGGGCGGCGTTCATGCCGCTGATGATGCTGCAGCGGGAGGGTGAGCAGACGGGAGAGGCATACGCGCGGGTGAAAAGCATGCCCGCATCCGCCAGGCGCTGCATGTTGGGCGTGCGGTAGCGGGCATTCAGGAACACGGGGCGCGGCGAGCCGTCCGCTGCACGCCAGAACGGCACGGAGGTGTCCTCCCAGCCCATGTCATCCACCAAAAAGAGGATGATGTTGGGCGGTTGTTCCTGCGCCGCGCGCGCCAGGCAGAGCAAGGCGGCCGCAAAGGCGCACAATTTGGGGAGAAGGAAGCGCATGAAAGGGGAATCACGCCTTGCCGGGCTTGCGGCGGCCGCGCGTCTCGTCGTTCCACTCCGCCGTGGCGTACTTGGAGGCCACCAGCTCGCGCACGGCGGCATCAAAGCCGGGGAAAGGCTCTGCCAAGCCATCCGGCAGCACATTGACCTGCGGCGCGAGCCCCTGCGCCAGCAGACGCTCCCAACCGGGTGCGGGCGTGCATTCCTGCACAAGCCCCTGGTGCAGCACGGCACCCTTGCGGCGGCGCTGCCCCGCCCCCGCGAGCTTCCGCCCGGCGGCATCCACAATATCGCTCTTCACCGGGCTGGCCCAGCAGGCGCGGCCGCCGCTGGGGGCATCCTCCGTGAGCAGGGTGCACGGTACGCCGCCGGCCGCCAGGGCCTTGGCAAGCGCCCCGTGAATCCAGAGGTAGAGCTGGTCCGCCATGGGGTAGACCACCCCTTCCCTTGCAGGCAGGGTGACGGTGTAGGTGTAGCCGGAGCGGTGGTCCACAATGCCGCCGCCGGTCCAGCGGCGGATGTATTCCTGCGCGGCGGGAAAAATCTCGGCGGCCTCCGCAGCGGTGTCGAAATAGCCGAAGCTCACGGCCGGCAGCGCCCAGCCGTAGATGCGCAGCCAAGCCTCCGGACGCAGGGAGAGCACCTCGTCCGCGGCCATGTTGTACCAGCCTTTGCGGGGGATGGGATCCACCCACAGGTTGATGCTGCGCGGCAGGGCATCCCACCCGGCATCAAGGGGCTGCATGAACGGGTTGTCCATGGTGCGGGGCGTGGGAAAGCGGCCTTACAGCGGCTGGGGCGGCATCACCGTGGTGGAGAAGGAGCGCGTGTAGCGGTGGAAGAAATCCGCCGCCTTGGGAGCGCGGCGGCGCTTCTGGCGCACCTGCTCCATGATGTTGGCACCCTCTTCCGTGAGCACGGTCATGGCAATGTTCACGCTGTCGATACGCGGGTTGTAGAGCACCTGGCCCTCCACCTCGATGCGGTCGCCGTACACCTCAATCTCCTTTTCCTTGCCGGTGGAGGAGATGACAGGCACCACGGTGGTCTCATAGTTGGGGTAGCCCCTCACGGGGTCTCCCTTGCCCACGGAGTGGCGGATGGTGAAGGTGACGTTGAACTCCAGGATATCCTCGCACAGGAAATGCTTCTCGTCGTCCGCCTCGTACGGGGCGTAGGCGGTCTTGAGGTTCAGCACGCCCAGCAGGCGCTCGAAAGTGGTGCGCGGCGTCACCAGCTGGCGGTACAGGGAGAAGCGCGGGAAGCTCTGCTCACCGCGGGAATTCTTGTCCGCCGGCAGGTTGAGCACTTGGTCGCGGTAGAGCAGGCGGTAGCCCACGCAGAGCACATCACCTTGGGTTTCACTGTTGTGTGCGCGGGCGTCGCGGTAGGAGCGGCGCAGGGTGTCGTTGCTGCTCACGGTGGGGTTGCGGTCGATGGGGCTGGTGAAGAATACGCACTGGGCGGAGCGCGGTATCTTCATATCCTTGTCCACGCCCTTCAAATCCTTGGCGGCGCGGGCAAAGAGCCACTCGTAGCGGTTATCGCCGATACGCCACTGCATGGCCTCAAAATCATGGCTCACGCAATCCATGGCAATGCGGGCGCGGGAGGCGGTGCTGATGTCCTCCTGCACCAGGCGCCAGATATCGATGCCCTTGGTGGTCATCTGCATAATCACGAGCACCAGGATGGCGGTGATGGCCATGGCGGTCATCAGCTCAATGAGCGTGAAACCGCGCCGTATCATGTTCTTGAAAGTCGTCTTCATGGCTTATCGGCGGAATGAGAGGTTGGCGGAGAAGGCGGGGCGGCCGAGGCGCTTCCAGGGCTTGTTCTTGTAGCGCGCCGGGTTGGGGGGAGACATGATGAAGAAATCCGCGCGGTAGTAGACGATGGCGCCGCGGATGGTGTTGTTCTCCTCCAGCACGAAGCGCTCCGGGCTCTGGGCGCCGCGGATGGTGCCGGGTTCCTTGGCGGGCTTGAAGGTGCCGTTGTTCTGGAGCTCCAGCTCGGTCATGCGCACCAGGAACACGTTGCCCACGGCATCCTTGATTTCCTTGCCGTGCACGGGGTCGTCCATGGGGCAGGCAATGGTGATGAGCTGGGTATGGCCGTTGGGCTGGTTGGCGTTGGCGGGGAGGGCGGGGTAGGTGCCGTCCGGGCGAGCTTTCTCACGCGTGTCGGCCCGGTAGGAGAAGATGACGATGGAGGTGCTGGGCTTCTCCGAGCGGCGCATCCAGTAGAAAGCCTTGTCAAAGGGCGTGATAAAGCTGGTGGGGGTGGAGTTCTGGGCGGTTTGGGGAGCCTGCTCATTGCCGCGCAGCATGTTCATTTCCGTGCGCAGGACGGTGGTGATGCGCTCCGCCTCCTGCCGTGCCAGGGCTTGGCGAACCATGCCGCGTGCCGGCACGAACACCACCAGGAACAGGGAAAGCAGCACGCCCACAAGGCCGATGGCGAGCAGCGTCTCCACCAGGGTGAATCCGCCGCGCCGGGTGCTGGTTTTGTGTCTCTTCATATAGGAAAATCTCATTGTTTATTGTTGAATGGCTTGGTCAAGGGTGTGCAGGCGGGAGGTATTGCCGTTCGGCCACACCACAATTCCCTTGGCCCCGGCGGGGCGCTTCATGTTGTCCGTGGCGGCGGGAACGATGCCGTCCTTGGCGGCGCGCCCGCTACCGGGGTGGCCGTAGATGAAGACCATGCGCTGGGGGCGCGTGGGGTTGCCGGGGGATGCACCGGGGGCGGCAAAGCGGCCCTTCTCGTCAAACTCCAGGTAGTAGATGTTCGTCTTGCCCTTGTTGGAGAGGCGCGCGGAGTCCTGCCCCAGGCCGTCCTCACCGTCCAGCCAATCCACCGGGCGGCTGTAGTGCGGGCTGAAATACACGCCGGAGGGCAGCATCACACCGGCGGAGGTGGACACCCACTTGCCCTTGTGCACCACGTCCGTGCCATCGGCCCCTGCCCCCTTGCCGTCGCTCTTCCTGAACATCTGCACCGTCATGAAGCGCAGGTGGCGGGAATCCCGGTCCGTGGCGGTGGAGGGGTCGTCTGCAATGATAATGCGTGTGTAGGTATCATTGCCCTGGGCGGTGGCGCGGGCCTCGCGGACGAGGGATTCAATCATGTCCACGGCGCTGTCCATGCTGCGGCCCTTGCCGGGGTCGCGCAGCACATTGGCAGCCATGACCATCATAAGGCTGATGATGGCGATGACGACCATGAGCTCAATCATGGTGAAAGCGCCGTGCTGTCTCCTGCTGTAGCGTTTCATAAACTTGGATGCCGGAATGGAATTCTGCTGCGTTGCATGCTAGCATTTCCGGCATGGGAAAGCAACCTTTTTTTTGCGCGGAAACAGCAGGCTTCTGCACTTTTTAGCATTGACGAAACGGAGGAACTGGGGTATATGCACGCGCGATGAGCATACTTGAATCTTTGATTATGGGATTGGTGGAAGGGCTTACGGAGTACCTTCCCGTGAGCTCCACCGGGCACCTGATTATCACGCAGTACCTGCTGGGGCTGGAGGACACGGATGCCATGAAGGCGTTTGAAATCTGCATTCAGGGCGGCGCCATCCTGGCTGTTCTGGGGCTGTATTTCCAGCGTGTGGCGGCCATGGTGCGCGGCTTGCTGGGCAAGGATGCCGCCGGCCTGCGCATGCTCATCAACACCGTGGTGGCCTTCCTTCCCGCCGCCGTCATCGGCCTTATCTGCAACGACTACATCAAGGGCTACCTCTTCAACGCGCCCACGGTCATGATTTCCTGGGCGGTGGGCGGCATCGTCATCCTGCTCTATGTGGCGGCGCGCAACAAATCCGGCAAGGGATTCGGCGGCAAGCCGCTGGAGAAGCTCACCTGGAAGGGCGCGCTGGGCGTGGGATTCATGCAGTGCATTGCCATGTGCCCGGGGGTGAGCCGCAGTCTCATGACCATGCTGGGCGGCCTCTGCGTGGGGCTGAGCGTGGCGGCTGCGGTGGAGTTCAGCTTCATCCTGGGGCTCATCACGCTGGGTGCGGCCACCTGCCATGATGCCGTGAAGTACGGCTCCCACATGGTGGAGGACATCGGCTGGGGGCCCATGATAGCCGGCACGGTCATGGCTTGGGCGAGCGCCTGGGTGGCGGTGAAGTGGATGGTGGGCTACCTGAACAGGCACAGCCTTTCCATCTTCGGCTGGTACCGCCTGGCGGCGGCGCTGGTGATGCTGCTGCTCATCCTCAACGGATTCGAGATGAAGCAGGACGACGCGGAACAGCAGGAGCCCCCCGCCGCAGAGGTGCAGAAATAATCCTTTCCCTGCCCGCCCTGCGGGTGTAGAATGCCAACCATACGCGTTATGTCCATCCTCAAATCCATAGGCAACGGTTTTGTCGACAAGACCTTCCTCTCCTGGTTCACGCCCAAGTGGCGCAAGCAGGGCTGCGAGGTGGCGGGCATCCTTTCCCGCTACATCAACACCTACCGCCACAAGCTGCAGGCAGAGGAGGTGGAGGAGTGCTCCGGCATGCTGCGAAAGCTGCGCGCCGCCCTCAACAACTGGGACGCGGAGGAGACGGACCGCCTCACCAAGCTGGTCTCCGTGCACTGTGAGAGCATGCCCGGCTTCAAGCGCAACCCGGTGCTGGACCTGGTGGAGTCCTTCTTCGTCATCATGGTCGTCTTCCTGGGCATCCGCACCTACTACGCGCAACCCTTCCGCATTCCCACCGGCTCCATGCAGCCCACGCTCAACGGCATCATCGTGCACCATGTGGACGAGCTGCCCGCCGCGCCGAAACGCTGGTGGGATGCGCTCACGCTGGGCAGCTCCTATGTGGAGGCCGTGAGCGACAGCCGGAAGCAGCTGGTGGACATTCAGGACCACCCCAAGTGGTGGCTGTTCACGGAAACGGAGCTGAGCTTCAACGACGGCACGAAAGTGGCGGTGCCCTCCGCCAAGGCTGCGGTCATCCAGTACCTGCAGGAGCGCGGCAAGATCCGCACCACGCCTTCCGGCGTGCTCAAGCTGGGCTGGTTCCACCCCGGTGAAACCATTATCCGCGCGCGCGTGGATGCGGGAGACATGGTGGTGGTGAACCGCATCGCCTACCACTTCCGCAAGCCGGAGCGCGGAGAAACCTTCGTGTTCGACACCCGCGGCATCAACACCAACATGCAATCCCCCGCCATGGCCCAGATAGAGGACCAGATGGCCGGCACCCACTTCATCAAGCGCCTCTGCGGCCTGCCGGGAGACCAGGTGTTTATCGACACCCCCACCCTCTTCATCAACGGCACGCGCGCGCAGGAGCCGGGCATGCAGCGCGTGATGGAGCGCCAGGCCCCCTACAACCCCGTGGGCTACCAGACCCTGGAGAAAGAGCGCAACCCGCTCGCCTACCTCACCAATGCCGGGCCCGCCGTGCTGCAGAACCCCGCAGACCCCAACCTGCGGGAATACATGGCACTGGGAGACAACACCACCAGGTCCCTGGATTCCCGCTTCTGGGGCCCCGTGCGCCAGTTCAACGTCCTCGGCCCCGCCTGGTTCACCCTGTGGCCCTTCACCGGGCACTGGGGCGGCATTGATTAACCTTCCACCTTGTTCCCGCCATGCCGGAATCCGAATCTGACACAATCACGCGCAACGCCAAGTCCAACCTGGCCTTCACCCTGGTGAACCTGCCGGAGGAGGAGCGCATCCACATGGCGCAGTTCTACGCCTTCTGCCGCATTGTGGACGACATTGTGGACGAGCCGGGCATGAGCCCGCAGCAGCGCCACGCCGCGCTGGACCGCTGGGTTTCCGTGGTGTCCGGCTCCTGCGAGCCGGAACCCGGCATCGAACGAGAAGTGCGCACACTCATCGACGACCTGCACCTGGACACGGAGCCCATGCTGGAGCTGATTGCCGGCTGCCGCGGGGATATCTCGCCGGTGCAGCCGGCCACGCGCAAGGAACTGCTGGCATACTCCTACAAGGTGGCGGCCTGCGTGGGGCTCACCAGTGCCACCGTGATGGGCGCATCCGATGCCGCGCGAGACTACGCCGTGGCGCTGGGCTATGCCCTGCAGCTTGTGAACATCCTGCGGGATGTGGCGGAAGATTGCCGCAAGTACGGCCGCTTCTACCTGCCGCTGGATGACATGGAGCTCTTCGGCGTAACGCACGAGGACATCCGCGAGCAACGCTACAACTACCGCATGCGCCAGCTGCTGGCATATGAGGCCGCACTGGCGGAACGCTACTTCGGCGAGGCGGAGGAACGCTACCAGGCACTCTCCGTGGAAGACCGCAACGCCCTGATTCCCGCACAGGCCATGAGCCTCATCTACCACACCATTTTGGAGAAGATGCAGGCGGATGAATTCCGCGTCTTCGAGCGCCGCTACAGCGTGGGCAACTTCCGCAAGCTCTGGTTCATGCTCCGTGCCCGTTTCGGAACCATGGAGATGCCCACCATCCCCAACATGCCCGGCCTGGCAGACTGGAACTTCCTGAAAGGAAAGGACAACGGGGATATTGAAAAATGACTCCGAAAGCTCACGTGTGTCCCATGGAATTTCGGGAACCTGTGCATGCGGATGGAGGGTTGGATGATACGCAAAGCGCACCTTGGCGTCTCCCTTCCACTTGTCTCTAGCATCCTTTACTGATGAGTGTCGCAAAAAAGAAGCCGCCGCTCCTTGGGGGAACGGCGGCTTGAATGTGAATTGAGGAATCGCTTTACTTGAACTTGGCGATGAGCGTCTGGCGCTGGCTCTCAAGCTCTGCGGGCAGCTTGTCGCCCACGTTGTTGAAGAGCTCGGTCTGAGACTCAAGCTCAGCCTGCCACTCGGAATCGCTGAGGTTCATGTTCACGTTGAACTGCTCCTCGGAGTAGTCCTCCAGACCATCGGTGTCCAGCTCGCTGTAGGCGGGGGAGATACCAAGCTTGGTCTCCACACCGTCCACCTCACCGCGGCAGCGGCGCAGCACCCAGTCGATGACGCGCATATTGTCGCTGTAGCCCGGCCAGATGAAGTGGCCTTCGGCATCCTTGCGGAACCAGTTCACGTTGAAGATCTTGGGCAGCTTGCAAGCGCAGGTCTTGTCGCCCATCTCCAGCCAATGCTTCCAGTAGTCGCCCACGTTGTAGCCGATGAAGGGCTTCATGGCCATCGGGTCGCGGCGAACCTGACCGATCTTGCCGAAGGCGGCGGCGGTCATCTCGGAGCCCATGGTGGCACCCACGTAGACACCGTGCTTCCAATCGCGGGACTGGAAGACGAGCGGCATGGTGGTGGCACGGCGGCCGCCGAAGAGGAATGCGCTGATGGACACGCCCTCCGGGTTGTAGTACTCGGGGTCGAGCGTGGGGCACTGTGCGGCGGGAGCGGTGAAGCGGCTGTTGGGGTGGGCGCACTTCACGCCGGTCTCCTTGGCCAGCTCCGGGGTCCAGTCGTTGCCCTGCCAGTCGATGGCGTGGGCCGGGGCCTCGCCGTCCATGCCTTCCCACCAAACGTCGCCGTCGTCCGTGAGACCCACGTTCGTGAAGATGACGTTCTTCTTGATGGTGTCCATGGCGATGGGGTTCGTCTTGTAGGACGTACCGGGAGCCACACCGAAGTAGCCGTTTTCGGGGTTGATGGCGTGGAAGGTGCCGTCCTCATGGGGCCAGATCCAGGCGATATCATCACCGATGATGCTGGTCTTCCAGCCCTTCTCGCGGAGCGGTGCGGGGGGCACGAGCATGGCGAGGTTGGTCTTGCCGCAGGCGGAGGGGAAAGCGCCGGTGATGTAGGACTTGCGGCCCTGGGGATCCGTGACGCCGAGGATGAGCATGTGCTCAGCCATCCAGCCGTTCTTGCGGGCCTTGGTGGTGGCGATACGGAGAGCCAGGCACTTCTTGCCGAGCAGGGCGTTGCCGCCGTAACCGGAACCGTAGGAGATGATTTCTCCGGTCTCCGGGAAGTGGCAGATGTACTTCTCCTCGTTGTTGCACGGCCAGGTCACGTCCTGCTGGCCGGGCTCCAGGGGAGCGCCCACGGAGTGCAGGCAGGGCACGAAATCGCCGTAGCCGTCACGCTTGGGGTTGCCGCCGCCCTGGGTCTCGTCCTCCAAGCGCTTGAGCACCTCTGCGCCCATGATGGTCATGATGCGCATGTTGGTGACCACATAGGCGGAGTCCGTGATTTCGATGCCGATCTTGGCGAGCGGGGAATCCAGCGGGCCCATGCAGAAGGGAATCACGTACATGGTACGGCCCTTCATGCAGCCGTCCAGGAACTTGTTCAGGATGGCCTTCATTTCTGCCGGGGCCTTCCAGTTGTTGGTGAAGCCGGCGTCCTCCTGCTTCTCAGAGCAGATGAACGTACGCTCCTCCACGCGAGCCACGTCAGACGGAGTGGAACGGGCCAGGAAGCAGCCGGGGCGCTTCTCCGGGTTGAGACGAATGTAGGTGCCTTTTTCCACCAGCATGTCGCACAGCTGGGTGTTTTCCTCGTCCGATCCGTCGCACCAGTAGACGGAATCGGGCTTGCAGAGCTGGCGGACTTGCTCCACCCACTCAGCGGCCTTCTTATGGGATGTACCAGTGATTTTCATGGTGCTTGCAGGTTATCACGCAACGCGCACACTTGCAACCAAAATTTTGCGAAAGGGGGCAGATTTTTTTTCACGGAACGGCGGCGCAAGAGCACACTTGCCGCAGCGGAAGGGCTGTGGTATGATGGCGGCGTATGGAAAAGGGGATGCAAACAGGCATGGAGAGCGGGGAGCGGCGGCTGTGCCGCCGGCTGGAGCTCTCTGCGGAGGCTGCAGAGGCGCTGGTGCAGGCCATGCGGCGGGGGGAATCCTCCCGCACGGCGGTGGTGCTGGCCCCCAATGCGCCCGCCGGTTACGAGCCCCCCTTCCCCTGTGAGAGGGAGGTGCCCGCCTGGCTGCCGCCGCGGGTATACCTGCCGGCGGCGGGCGAACGCCCCGCGCTGCATGCGGACTACGCGGCGGGGTACTATTATATCTTGGATGCATCCTCCTGCTGGGAGGGCGCGGCGCTGGCGGCGGTGCCGCCACCGGCGCGCAGCCTGGACCTGTGCGCGGCCCCCGGCGGCAAGAGCATGCTGCTGGGGGCGCGTTTCGGCTATGCGCACGCACACACGGCCAACGAGGTGAACGCAGCGCGCCGCGGTGTGCTGCGCCAGAACCTGCGCCAGTGCGGGTGGGAATCCGCAGAGGTCACGGGGCTGCGCCCGGACCAGTGGGCCGCCGGCGGCGCGCAGTTCAATCTGGTGCTGGTGGATGCGCCGTGCAGCGGGCAATCCCTGCTGGCCAAGGGCATCAAGAACCCCGGCTGCCTGGGCTCAAGCATGGTTGACGGCAACGCCAAGCGGCAGCGCGGCATCATGCTGGCGGCCAGGCGCTGCGTGGCCCCGCAGGGGTATCTGCTCTACACCACCTGCACCTACGATCCCAAGGAAAACGAGAAAGTGATAACATATATCATGAAACAGCACGCGGGCTGGCTGGCTGTGGAAATTCCCGCGCTCGCCGCGTTCCGTAGCACGCTGGCCCCCTTCCCCGCCTACCGCCTGCTGCCGCAGCACGGATTCGGTGCCGGCGGTTTCTGCTGCCTCCTGCAAAACACGAACCTTCCAGAATAACATGAACAAAGCTCTCCTTCCCCTGCTTCTCTGCACCCTGCCCTGCACACACCCCGCCGGCGCGGCGGACGACACCGCCGATACCCTCATCGGCATTGTCAAGGAAGTCGCACGCAGAACCATGATCAGCCAGGTGCCCATCACCATGCAGAAGGCATCCGCAGCCATGGTCTTCATCGGCGGCATGGCGGACGAGTGGACCGGCATCATGCACCATGTGGCGGAGACCTCCCCGGACCTCCCCATCGGCGGCACCCAGCTGCGCGCCTACTACCACTGGCACTTGGACACGGAGGATGAATCCACCCAGGCCGCTCCCCGCCTGGCGGAGCAGCTGCAGGCCTTCCGCGAGCTCAACCCCAAGGCCCCGCTCGTTATCATGGGCCACAGCCTGGGGGCATCCACCGCGCTGCGCACCGCCGCCCTGCTGGACGGCAAGCCCGGCGGCCCCGTGTATCTTGTCACCCTGGACCCCGTGGACCGCCGTATCACGCCCACGCGCCCGAAATGCGTGACCTGGTGGGGCAACAGCTACATCGTGAACTCGCAGGACTCGCGGGATTTCATTCCCCAGCTGGGCGGGCGGTGGAACGCCTGCTCCGGGGCGGATGTCAACATTCTCATGGATGGGCGCGAGCGGGACGAATACGGCTACTACTACCAGCACGGCGGGGCCATGAGCCAGCTCTATTGCAAGGGGCAGGCCAAGCAATCACTCTACCTGCAGCTCTGCGAACAAATCAAAAAGGCGCCCCGATAACCCCGTACAGCCGCAGCGCCCACAACGCCAAAGCCACCAGCGCCACCAGGTACCAGCACACCACGCGGCTGCGGCTCACCCGCCGGCGCGGCGTGTTCTCCATACGCCCGCGGTTGGTCTGCACCTTGGCCATCTGCTGCTTGTACACAACATCCGGGTTTGCATCCAGCTCTTCCTTCACGCCGCCAACCATAGCAGAATGATAAAGCACTGACAAGGAATTTCGCTAATCCGCTAGTAAAAAAACTTGACAAAACCTAAATGTCCCCCTACCCTGCGCGCACGCATGACAACTAAGACATCAAGCAAGAAGAAAATGGAAAAGATAGTCTATCATTTTGGCGGCGGCAGCGCCGATGGCAGCGGGGACATGAAGGCCCTGCTTGGCGGCAAGGGAGCCAACCTGGCGGAGATGGCCCGCATCGGCCTTCCGGTGCCTCCCGGGTTCACCATCACCACGGAGGTGTGCACCTACTACTACGAGAACAACTTGAGCTACCCCGCAGAGCTGGACGGCCTGGTTCACGAGGGAATCGAGCGCATGGAAAAGCTGGTGGGCCACAAGTTCGGCGCCACGGACGACATGCCCCTGCTCGTGTCCGTGCGAAGCGGCGCGCGCGAATCCATGCCGGGCATGATGGACACCATCCTCAACCTGGGCCTGAACGATGAAACGGTGAAGGCCATGGCGGAGGCCACGGGCAACCCGCGTTTCGCCTGGGACTGCTACCGCCGCTTTGTGCAGATGTACGGTGATGTGGTGCTCGGCGTGCAGAAGGAGGACGGCGAGGACCTGGAGCCGTTCGAGAACGTGATTCACGCCCTGAAGAAGGAGCGCTACGGCAAGAACATTTCCGATGCCAAGCTCTCTGCAGAAGACTGCCAGGAGCTGGTGAAGCGCTTCAAGGAGCTTGTGCTGCTGCGCACGGGCCACGCCTTCCCCGCAGATCCCTGGGAGCAGCTCACGGGTGCCATCGGCGCCGTGTTCGGCTCCTGGAACAACGAGCGCGCCATCACCTACCGCCAGAAGTACGGCATTCCCGCAGAATGGGGCACCGCCGTGAACGTGCAGTGCATGGTCTTCGGCAACACCTCCAACGAGTCCGGCTCCGGCGTGGCTTTCACCCGCAACCCCGCTATCGGTGTCAATGAATTCTACGGAGAATTCCTCATGAACGCACAGGGCGAGGACGTGGTGGCCGGCGTGCGCACCCCCGATCCCGTGGCCAAGCTGGCAGAGGTTATGCCCTCCGCCTACGAGGAGCTCTGCGCCATCCGCAAGAAGCTGGAGGACCACTTCCGCGACATGCAGGACTTCGAGTTCACCATTCAGGACCGCAAGGTCTACATGCTGCAGACCCGCAACGGCAAGCGCACCGGTATTGCCGCCTTCCGCATTGCCTGCGAGATGGAGCGAGAAGGGCTCATCGACTGGAAGACCGCGGTGAAGCGCATCCCCGCCGACCAGGTGGACCAGGTGCTCGCCCCGGTGTTCGACGAAAAGGCAGCCGCAGCGGCCAAGGTGATTGCCCACGGCCTGAACGCGGGCCCCGGCGCGGCCTCCGGCCGGTTCTACCTGAACGCCAAGCGCTGCATCGAGGCCACCCAGCGTGGCGAGAAAGTGCTGCTGGTGCGTCTGGAAACCTCCCCTGAAGACCTGCGCGGCATGATTGCCGCAGAGGGTATCCTCACCGCCCGCGGCGGCCTTTCCAGCCATGCGGCCCTGGTGGCCCGCCAGATGGGCAAGGTGTGCGTCTGCGGCGTGCAGGACCTGGAAATCGACTACCAGGCCCACACCATCATGATCGGCAACAAGGTGTACAACGAGGGAGATTACCTCTCCCTGGACGGCACGTCCGGCCTGGTGTACGCCGGCAAGCTTCCCACCGCGCCCTCCTCCATTATCCAGGTGCTCATCAACAAGACCCGCAAGCCGGAGGATAGCCGCAGCTACCGCAACTTTGCGCGCGTGATGGAGTGGTGTGAGAAAGCCACCAAGCTGCAGGTGCGCACGAACGCAGACTCCCCGGAGCAGGCCGCCGTGGCCGTGGCCTTCGGTGCCTGCGGCATCGGCCTCTGCCGCACGGAGCACATGTTCTTCAGCGGCAACCGCATTGATTTCATGCGCCGCATGATTCTCTCCGAGCGAATCGACGACCGCAAGGAGGCCGTGGCCAAGCTGCTGCCCTTCCAGAAGAGCGATTTCAAGGGCATCTTCAAGACGCTCGCCGGCCGCCCCGGCACCATCCGCCTGCTGGATCCGCCCCTGCACGAGTTCCTGCCCCAGACCAAGGAGCAGCAGCTGGACCTGGCGCACAAGATGAACATCCCCGTGGAAATCATCATGCGCCGCGTTTCCGAGCTGCACGAGTTCAACCCCATGCTCGGCCACCGCGGCTGCCGTCTCGGCATCGCCTACCCGGAAATCACCGAGATGCAGGCCCGCGCCATCCTGGAGGCCGCCATCGAGGTGCAGGAGGAATTCGGCCTGGAGGTGCACCCGGAAATCATGGTGCCCCTCGTCTCCTTCAAGCGCGAGCTTGACCTGCAGAAGGAAATCATCGACCGCGTGGCCAAGGAGGTCTTTGCAGCCAAGGGCCGCTCCATCACCTACAAGGTGGGCACCATGATCGAGATTCCCCGCGCCTGCGTGACCGCCGACGAGATTGCCCAGACCGCCGAGTTCTTCTCCTTCGGCACCAACGACCTCACCCAGACCGGGCTCGGCATGAGCCGAGACGATGCCGGCGCCTTCCTCGGCATCTACCAGGGCTTGGAAATCATCCAGCGCAACGTCTTCGCCAGCATCGACCAGGGCGGCGTGGGCGAGCTCATGCGCATTGGTGTGGAGAAGGGCCGCAGCTCCCGCCCGAACATGAAGATTGGCATCTGCGGCGAGCACGGCGGCGACCCCGCTTCCGTGAAGTTCTGCCACAAGCTCGGTCTCACCTACGTCTCCTGCTCTCCCTACCGCGTGCCCACCGCACGCATCGCAGCCGCCCAGGCCGCACTGGAGGAGGAAGCGTAAAGGGGATTTACGATTGACAATTGACGATTGACAATTTGTAAAGCGAGCCGCGCTTTGCGCGGGAATTCCGCAAGCCCGCCAGGCTTTATGCCTGGCGGGCTGTTTATCGGCGAGAGTCAGGTCAGCTCGCAACAAAAACGCGCGGCAATGGGCTCCCGTGCGTGCCCATTGCCGCGCAAAAGGCGGCGTTCTGCGAATGCGGGAGAAAATGCTCAGGGGCGGGCGTTGCGGATGTAGAGAAGGAGGTCATCCAGCTCCTTGGCATCCGCGCCCTCGTCTCGGATGCGGCCCTCCTCGGTGGAGAGGGTGTCCATGAGCTTGTCGTACTGCTCCTTGAACTTGTCATCCAATTTGATGGGGCCTGGGTCTGCCTTGGGGTCTTTGGCGCTGCCCATGGCGGTGTTGCCGCCGCCGACACCGTATAGCTTCTGAATCTGGCGGAAGGCCTTGACGGCGCCCTTGTTGTCGTGAATACCCTTGACGATGCTGAGAGCCTTCTTCTGGCGCTTCATGAAAGCCTTGCCGTCTGCCTTGGCGGCCTTGGCTGTGAGGCGGTCGTTCTTGGCATCGCTGTCGGCGCAGGCCATGGGGGCTGCGGCCACCAAGGCGGCCAGGGCAAGTACGGGGATGGGGTACGTCTTCATGGATTGGGGGAGAGGGGTGAATTATCTGGCGGCGTCTACGATTTTCTGCAGGGGGGCGGCATCATAGGCTTCCGCCCACTTGCGGAGCTCCTTGCCGGTGTAGGATGAGAGGCCGTCCGCCGTGAGCTGGCGGGCCAGCACGGGGGCGGGAATGAGCATGCAGAGGAAATCGGCATCGGCCTCGTAGCCGGGTTTCACCTCGCCGCTGCGGGTCATGACCACACCATCACAGGGGCTCATGGAATTGAGCTCGATGATGGCCTTTGCCAGCTCATCTTGCCCGATACTGAAATCTGCTGCCATACGCGTCTCTTATAGCACAGCGGGCGCGCACCTTTCAAGCCAAAAAAGCGGGAATCACAGCACAAGGGCCATGAGGAGCATGCCGGAAATCACGCCGCCGATGGAGAGGTGGTGGTGCCCCCAGCGCTCCGCCATGGGCAGCAGCTCGTCAAAGGAGATGTACACCATAATGCCCGCCACAATGCAGAAGAGCACGGCCAGCAGGGTGGGCGTGAGGAAGGGCAGCAGGATGAGCATGGCAACAAGGGCCCCCACGGGTTCCGCCAGGCCGGAGAGCGCGGCTCCCCAGAAGGCGCGCTTGCGGCTGCCGGTGCCGAACATGAGCGGCAGGGCCACGGCAATGCCTTCCGGTATGTTGTGGATGGCCACGGCGAAGGCCACGGAGAAGGCGGTGCCGGGGTTGTCGAACGCGGAGGCCATGGTGGCGATACCCTCCGGGAAGTTGTGGATGGCTATGGCGGCTGCAAAGAGCATGGCGGAGCGCCGCACGCCGGATTGCGCGGAGAATTCGCCCGTGGGGCTGGCGGCGTCCAAATCACCCGCGGTGTGAATCTCGTGCGGGTTTTCGTCCTCGGGAATGAGGCGGTCGATGGCCCCGGCAAGCAGCATGCCGCCGAAGAACGCCGCCATGGTAATCCACTTGCCGCTGCCCTGCTGCAGGAAGTTCCCGGCCTCCGGCAGAAGCTCCATGAAGGAGATGTACACCATCACCCCGGCGCTGGCGCCCAGGGCGTAGGTGAGCACGCGGGTGTCCGTGCGCTTCAGGAAGAGCGCCACGGCGGCACCGATGCATGTGCTCATTCCCGCAAAGAGGGAAAGGAGCAGGCCGAGCATCAAATCCTGGCTGGAGGGTTCCATGGGAAAGTGCGGTTACGGTTGGGGTTGGGCTCCCTGCCCTGTGTTCTCCGCCTGCTCTCGGAGTTGGCGGAGGTATTCCAGGCGCTCGGAAATGCGCAGCTCCATGCCGTTGCGGGTGGGGTGGTAGTACACGCGGCCCTCCGGGAGGTAGGCCTGCGGCACAAAGTGGTCTTCCCCGAAATCGTGGGCGTACTTGTATTCGGTGTCCTCCTCCGCCACGCCGCGCAGCTTGGCGAGCTTCTTGCGGGTGGGGGTGGAGAGGTGCGGCGGCACGGCCAGGGTGCGGCCCTCCTGCACGTCCTTCATGGCGGCGCCGAGCGCGGCATAGGCGGAATTGCTCTTGGGGGCGGTGGCCAGGTAGGCGGTGGCGTGGGCCAGCGGGATGCGCCCCTCCGGCATGCCCACCATCTCCACGGCGCGCGCGGCATCCAGCGCCACGCGCAGCGCGTTGGAATCCGCCAGGCCGATGTCCTCGCTGGCGCAGATGACGATACGGCGCGCGATGAAGCGCGGGTCCTCCCCGGCATTGAGCATGGTGGCCAGCCAGTAGAGGGCGGCATCCGGATCACTGCCGCGCATGGATTTGATGAAGGCGGAGATGGTGTCGTAGTGGCCGTCTCCCATGCGGTCGTACTTGACGGCCTTCTTCTGGATGGATTCCTCCGCCACGGCGAGGTCGATGCAGATGCGGCCGTTCCCTGCGGGCGGGGTGGAGAGGGCAGCCACCTCCAGCGCGGTGAGGGCCTTGCGGGCGTCGCCGTCCGCCTTGAGCGCAATGTGGGAGAACGCATCATCCGTGATATCGAGCGGCATCTTGCCCAGCCCGCGCTCTGCATCTGCAGCGGCGCGGCGCATGAGGGCAATGATTTCATCATCCGGCACGGGCTCCAGCGGGAAAATCTGGGAGCGGGAGAGCATGGCGGAGTTGATGGCGAAGAAGGGGTTCTCCGTGGTGGCGCCGATGAAACGTACCGTGCCGCGCTCCAGGTGGGGCAGCAGCACATCCTGCTGCGCCTTGTTGAAGCGGTGCAGCTCATCCACGAAAAGGATGGTCTTCTGACCGTGCAGGGCCTGGCGGGTTCGCGCTTCCGCTATCTTCTCCAGCACGTCTCCCTTGCCGGACTCCACGCCGTTGAGCATCACGAAATACGCGCTGGTGCAGCGGGCAATCACATAGGCGAGCGTGGTCTTGCCCACGCCGGGCGGCCCGTAGAAGATGAGCGAGGAGAAGCGGTCTGTCTCAATGGCGCGGCGCAGGAGCTTGCCGGGGGCCAGCAGGTGCCGCTGGCCCGCCACCTCCTCCAGGGTTTCCGGGCGCATGCGCGCGGCCAGCGGCATATCCGGTGAGGGAGCCGCCTTCTGCTCCTGGCTGCTGCCGTGCGGTGTAAAGAGGTCTGCCATGGGAATGCGGGAGAGGGTTATATGCGCGGGGCGGTGGTGCGGAGCTCTCGCAGGATGGCATTGTGGCGTTCCTGCAGGGGGTGCAGCTTCTCCACATACTCCTGCACGCGGTGTCCGGCCACGGCGTACAGGCGGCGGTAGGCCCCCACGCGGGAGACCACCATGTTGCGCACCAGGGTGGGCAGGAGCTCGTGCATGGCACCGTCCAGCGTTTCCGCCTCACGCGTGATACTGCGGCTCAGCCCCGCCAGCGCGCGGATATGGCGCCACGCGCCGCACAGCCACACCAGCAGCATGAAGCCGAGCATCCACAGCGCGAACGTGTCGAATCCCAGCACGCCGCACAGCCCCGCAAGCGTGAGAAACACGCACAGCGTGGTGTGCATGCCCTGCATCCAGCCCAGGTGGGCGGTGAAACCGGTATCCAGCGAGCTGCGGATGCGCAGGTTGGAGAAGGGCTGGTAGAGGTCGTGCTCCAGCTGGCGGCGCAGGCGGTTGAGCTCCGCCTCCAGCACATCCTGCGGGAATTCGCTGATTTCACACTCGATGGCCTCCTTCATGCGCGGGCGCACACTGCGCCAGTGGGCCTGGCAGGATGAAACGAAGCGGGCGTCCGACTCCTTCTGCTTGTCGATGATACCCTTGCAGACCAGGCGGTAGAAGGAAGTCTCCGCGCCGGCGCCCATCTCCTCCAATTGCATGAGGGCCACGGGGGAAAGCACGCGGCCGAAACTGCAGCGCAGCTTGCGCAGCAGGGCGGGCAACACGCCCATGGGCACGGTGGAGTAGTCTGCGGCGCATTCATCCACACCATCGAGCTGGTGGGAGAGGAACGTGTTGATTTCGTTTTCGATGCCGCCCAGGAAGCCCCGTTCATCCCGCATGGCGGCGGTACGGGCGTTGATGATGCCGGACTGGCGGGTCATGAGGCGGCCCGTGGCCTCCAAGGCGTTGCGGATGGCGCGGCGGGCGCCCTCCGGGGAATCCAGCGTTTCCTGCACGCGGGTAATGAACATCTCCACCCCCTGGTCGGAAGTGGGGCACACATTGCACACCAGCACCACCAGGCGCAGGCGTTCACGGCACATCTCGCGGATGCGCGCGGAAAGGGCCAGGGCTTCCGCAGCCGGTATCTTGTCGGTAAACGTGAGCGCCACCAACACGTTGGCCACGGCGTTGATGGGCAGCTGCTCCAGCACGTCCCAGGCGGGGGACTGCTCGCCGTTGCGGGCATCCACCACCACCACGGCGGCATCGCTGCCGGGCAGCAGGCGCAGCAGCACCTCCTGCACCTCCTGCTCTGCGCAGTTCCCGGTGTCCACGAATTCAATGCCCCGCAGCTCGTTGAGCGGAAGGAAGCGGGAGCGCTCGGTATCGCCGTCATCGTTGCCGTAGCGCCAGCGCAGGTAGGGGGATTCCGGCTGGCGGCCGGAGCGGATGACGGGCAGCCCGGCGATATAGGACAGCAGGGAGGTCTTGCCGCAGCGCGCGCCGCCCATCACAATCACGCGGCGGTCGCCCTCCATGGCGGCCAGGGCCTGCTGCACGGCCTCCAGCTGCGGCTGCATGGAATCATCCCCTATCACGCCGTACATTTCCATGGCCTGCTGCGCCCAATAGCGCACCAGGCTCTCTTGTACTCTGTGACTGCGTTTGAGCATACCGGTGTCCGGATATTTTACCCTGCCGCGTGCGGCATGTCCAGCACATAGACGCCCGCATCAGAATCCCAATGAGCTTCGCCCCATTTGCAATACATTGTTGCACAATGCATTGCAAGCAGGCCAACAAAAGGAACCCTGCACATCAAATTCTGTCAGCGGGCACGGCTGCATTTCTACGGGCGTGTTGCGTACCGAGCACGTGCCGACACACCATGCGACACCTCATTCGTTAGGATTCCCAATTATCTGCCACAACCGGGCATTTACAAAAAGCAAAAATGCTCCCAAGGAGCGGACAGGGAGGGATTCGAACCCTCGGTACGCTTTTGGCGCACACACGATTTCCAATCGTGCTCATTCGACCTCTCTGACACCTGTCCAATGAAGTCGGCGGGAATATACACGAACAGGGGGCGAATGGCAAGCATAATTTTTCGATTTGACAAAAAAACTCCATTTTTCCCTGCGGGCGCGTATTGCGTCATGATGGGTTTGCTGCCGTGCAATACGCTTGCGTTCTGGGGTGATTTGCATATCATACGGGCTTCCGCAATTACGTTGCCACATTACGAAGATGAAAATTGAAGAAAAATCACTGCATTACCACGAGACCCCCAGACCCGGCAAGCTGGAGGTACTGCCCTGCAAACCCTGCTTCACCACGGACGACCTGACGGTTGCCTACTCCCCCGGAGTGGCGGCGCCGTGCCTGGAAATCAAGCGCGACCACCAGGCCAGCGAGCGCTACACGAACCGCAGCAACCTGGTGGGCGTGGTGAGCAACGGCACCGCCGTGCTCGGCCTCGGCAACATCGGCGCCTATGCGGCCAAGCCCGTCATGGAGGGCAAGAGCCTCCTCTTCAAGGTATACGCGGACGTGGACGCCTTCGACATCGAACTGGATATCAACAAGCCGGAAACCTTCATCGAGGCCGTCAAGTACATGGAACCCACCTTCGGCGCCATCAACCTGGAGGACATCAAAGCCCCGGAGTGCTTCTACATTGAACAGCGCCTGCGCGAGGAAATGAACATCCCCGTGTTCCACGACGACCAGCACGGAACGGCCGTCATCACCGGTGCGGCCCTTCTGAACGCCTGCGAAATCACCGGGCGCCACCTGCGTGACGTGCGCTGCGTGGTATGCGGCGCGGGAGCTGCGGGCATTGCCTGTGCCAAGTTCTACATGCAGCTCGGCGTGCGCCGCGAGAACATCTATATGTTCGATTCCAAGGGCATCCTGCACATCGGCCGCCAAGACCTGCACCCCACCAAGGCGCTTTTCGCCCAGTACGAGGAATGCACCATGGAGCAGGCGCTGAAGGGTGCGGACGTGTTCCTGGGGCTCTCCCGCAGGGATATCCTGAAGCGTGAGATGGTGCGCAGCATGGCCCCGCAGCCCATCATCTTCGCCTGCGCCAACCCGGACCCGGAAATCACCTACGACGAAGCCAAGGCCGCACGCCAGGACTGCATCATGGGCTCCGGCCGCAGTGATTGGCCCAACCAGGTCAACAACGTGAGCTGCTTCCCCTACATCTTCCGCGCGGCACTGGATATGGGGGCCACCCGCATCACCGAATCCATGAAGATTGCCGCCGCGCGCGCGCTGGCAGACCTGGCCCGCCAGGAGGTGCCCGCAGAGGTGGTGGCCGCCAACGGCGGCGTGCCGCTGGTGTTCGGCCCGGACTACGTGATTCCCAAGCCCTTCGACCCGCGCATGATCGAGTACCTGTGCCCGGCCATAGCGGAGGCCGCCGTGGCCGCCGGCGTGGCCACCCGCCCCCTGCGCGACAGGGCGGAGTACGTGGCAGAGCTCAAGGTCCGTGTCAACGGCGCGCAAAGCCGCATCCACGCCCTTGTGGACAGCTACGGAAAAGCAAACTGAAAACCGTGAAAGAGCGCCCCGCCAAACGGCGGGGCGCCTTGTTTATCCTTGCGTGAAGGATGCGGCTCAGGGTAGAATAGAGGCATGATAACCAAGTACATGGTACCGGTGGTCTCGGCAGTGATGCTGGCGAGCGCATCCGCTGTGGAGTGGATGACGGATATGGAGGCCGCCAAGGCAAAGGCTGCGGCGGAGCACAAGGCAGTGCTGGTGGACTTCACGGGGTCCGACTGGTGCGGCGCGTGCATCCGCCTGCGCAAGATTTCCCTGGATACGCCGCAGTTCGAGGAATACGCACGCGACAAATTTGTGTGCCTGGAAGTGGACGTACCCAAGGTTCCGAAGCTCAGCGCGGAGCAGATGGAGCGCAACCGCGCGCTGGTGAAGCAGTATGCGGTGGTCTCCTTCCCCACGGTGCTGGTGCTCACCCCGCAGGGAGTGGTGGTGGGCGGATTCGGCGGCAATGCGGATATCCGGGAGACGCAGGAGTGGCTGGACAAGGCCCTGGCTGCGGCCAAGGTGCTGGAGAACGCGGAGGGGCGCGCGCCGGAGCATCAGCGGGAAGCCCTGCAGAAAGTGCTCAAGGAGCTGCACCCCGGCATTGCCAGCAACGCCGCCACGCTGGAGGCGGAAATCTCCCGTTTGGACCCGCAGGACCAATCCGGCCTGGCACACAAGAAGCAGGTGGAGGAGCAGGCGCGCGAGCTCGTGGAGCGCAGCACCGCGGCCATGCAGGCCCCGGAGGGTGCACGCGGGGCCCTGAAGCTCCTCCAGGAGCTTTCCGCAGGCATTTTGCCGGAAAACAGGCTGCTATACATCAACCTGAAAGTGAATGCCGTGGCCGCCGCCTGCCCGGAGCGCGGGGAGTTTGCCGCCCTGCGTGAGAATATACTCGCCGAGCTGGAGGGCGTGAAGCCGGCCACAGAGGATGACGCCGCGCAGGTGGAGCGCCTGAAGGCCTCCCTGAACGAGATGGCGGAAACGATGGGCGGGCCGCTTCCCTGATTGGGGGAGGCCTCGCCGCGTCAGCGGATGGGAGCGGAAGAGAAGCGCCTTTCGGAAACGGCGTTCTTCTTCATCTTGTCCTCCTGCTTGTAGCGGTTGATGTAGCTCTGCGGCACCCAGTAGTTGCACATGCCTCCCTCGTCGTCGTTGGAGTACCCCACGGCGCGGTTGCCGCTGAAGCGGATGCTCATCTTGGCATAGCGCACCACATGCTCACTGGTGACGGTGGCGGGCTCCCACTCCTCGTGCAGCTTCCCCTTTTTGTCGAACCAGGTTTCAGAGTGGCCGGGGGTGGTGTGGGTGGTATCGTATGATTTGTCCACGTACCATATATATTCATCCACACCGCCGGCATGGTTGATGCTGGTGGGAGCGCCCAACAGGGTGCAGAGGGTGGACGGGTTCTTGCCCATCATTTCCTCGGCAAAGCGGTCGCAGTAGCAGTTCTCGCACGCATTCATCAAAAGCGCGGCAGCAGCAGTAAGGAGTATGGCTCTCATTCGCATATCCCTTGTTCTAACAGGAAAATCCCCTGTATGCAAGGAGATTTTTCAAAAAAGGCCGCTCCTTTGTGCAATACAAGGCGTACCGAGAGGCATTTCCTTGACTTTTTGGGGGAGATGGGGCACACTCTGCGCGCGTTTACACCATGATATCGTTCACCAACCTCTCCCGCGCATCGGAAATAGGCTCCAACAGCTACCTGCTGGATGTGGACGGCACGCGCGTGGTGCTGGATTCCGGCATGCACCCCAAGAAAGAAGGCCTGCAGGCCAAGCCGGATTACACGCTGATAGGCGCGGCGGACCCGGATGCCATCTTTGTGACGCACGCCCACCTGGACCACATCGGCACCCTGCCCTGCCTGCAGGACGAATACCCGTCCGCAGAGGTTATCATGACTGCGGCCACGGCAGAGATTGGAGAGACCATGCTGCACAACTCCGTGAACGTGATGACAGCCAAGCGGCAGCAGGAGGGCGTCATCGAGTACCCGTTCTTCACGCACCCGGAGCTGGACCACGCGGCGCGCAGCTGGATGGTGCGTCCGTACAACGAGCCGTTCCGCCTGGGGCGGCGCGGCGGCGTGCTGGGCACCCTGTACGATGCCGGGCATATCCTGGGCTCCTGCGGCGTGCATTTGGAAAGCGAGGGGGGCACCACCATCTTCTACACCGGGGATGTGCAGTTTGAATCGCAAACGCTCATCCCCCCAGCGGATTTCCCGCGCGAACATGTGGATATCCTCATCACGGAATGCACGCACGGTGCCACGCAGCGTGCGGCTGAATACACGCGCCAGGCGGAGCTGGACCGCTTTGCCAAGGCCATCCGCGAGGTGCTGGAGGGCAACGGCGCGGTGCTGATACCCGTGTTTGCCCTCGGCAAGAGCCAGGAGCTTCTCTACGAGCTCAACCGCATGAAGGCTGCGGGGCAGATACCGGACGCGCCTATCTACTACGGCGGCCTGGGGGCCAAGGTGACGGAGCTCTACGACAGGCTGGCGGACTCCACGCCGCGCAACCTGCCAGGCTACCGCCTGCGCGAGCATGTGGAGACACACGGGCTTCCCAAGCAGGGAGTGGCCCCGCTCATTGCCTCCCCCGGCAACATCTACCTGGTGTCCAGCGGCATGATGAGCGAGCACACCGTCTCCCACTCTCTGGCGGAACAGGTGCTCCCCCACCCTGCGGATGCCATCCTCTTTGTGGGATACAGCGATCCGGACTCCCCCGCCGGCAAAGTGAAGGCCGCGCCGCACGGCGAGCCGCTGCACCTGCGGGCCAAGGGAGGCCAGGCCTACCCGCTGAAATGCCGCATTGAAAGCTTCGACTTCTCCGGGCACGCCACGCGCGAGGCCCTGGTGGAATACGCCTGCAGCCTGACCCCCAAAAAGGTTCTGCTGGTGCACGGCGACCCGGAGGCCCTGCTCTGGATGCAGCAACAGCTGCAACAGGCCCTGCCGAATGCAGAAATCATCATTCCCGAACCGGGAAAGACGATACGTCTGTAGCAAAGCTACATCAACTTGCATCATGAAGATACCTGCACCGCCGTCATTGCCGCCGCGCCGGTGCCTCCCCTGAACGCACGAGATGCCGCGCCCGCCACGGCGTAGGCGAAAGCCGCAGACTGGTCTCGGCGTATCGTAGAGAAGCCGGAGGCGGCTCCGCTATCCGGCTAAAAATCAATAGGCGGTGCGGCGCTGGTAAATACCCTTGGCGCAGCTGCACTCATTGATGAAATCCATTGCCATCCCATAACTCCTCGCAACACTGGCGATGAGCCGGTGCAAGTATGATAAACAGGGGATTGCGGGGGGCCGTCTTGAAAAGTTGGGTTTGGGAATTTCTCGCTTTTGCGGCACTGGTGGCCGTGTGCTGTCCCACAGTTGTCCGAATGGCAGCTCTTCAAACCCGGGCAAATAGGGCATTGACAGACATAGGTTCGCCCTCGGCAGGCGTTTTGCTGTCCCATAGCAGGAGATGAGGACGGCGGGGTTTTTCGCATGCTCCACACCACGCCCTTGACGAGTGTGAAGAAGCGCTTGAAATCTTTCCGCCAGTTGGTCCTCCATGCCTTGAGGCGCAGCAGGAGGTAGGTGAGCATGGTGGACCAGAGCTGCCACTCGATGGCGTTCCTGCTGTAGCCGATGAAAGTCTTGAGCTGCAGGGTCTGCTTGATTTCCTTGAAAAAAGTCTCGATGGCCCAGCGGCTGCGGTAGAGGTCGCACACCCTGCCAAACTGCTACAATAAGCGGTGCGAAAGCGCCCGACGGCCCGTGTGGGCGTGCCGCTTGCGGCGCGGTAAGGGCGATTGGACAAACCGCGAAGCGCGTTTGCCCCCGCAGGGGGTGAGACACCGTGGGGCGGTGCCGAATCAACGTCGGGAGACGCACGTAACAGAGTTTTTTTCATGAAAGGCGTCGTGAGACGCCAGTCTTTCAACATTGTTCAATGCCCCGCCCCGCATGGCCACTCGCCAAGCGGGGCGTTCCTTTAACTCCGCGCCACTTGTCACACAAACTCTCTTTGAGCCGCCCTGTCGGCGTTCACTTTTTCTCCGCAGGCCTCGGCGAAGACGGGAGCCCAGGGCGAGAGTCTGGGGAAAGCCCGGAGCGCGCATAAGTTTTCGCAATACTGTATGCAAGCCCAAAGTGCGTTTTTCTGCCGCTCCGGCAGATTTGTAGCGGCGACGGGTGCAAAATGGGCGGGGATGCCGAGGACAAGGGCAGCTATTCGGCAAAAAGGCTTTGCAGGGTATCAAGCCCACCCCATACTACCCTAGCCTGGAGGGGGTAAGGGTGCG
>JAZLHB010000084.1:0-2511 GCA_045616565.1 Akkermansia sp.
AGCGCCAGGGCTTGTCATACGCGCAACCATAACTGCAGTTGCCTATAGCAAAAGGCGGAGCTTGTATGCCCAGGCCCACAAGCTCCTCCGCTTTTTTTTCTGAAACCGCAACCAGCAGCCAGCCGACATGAAGGAGCTCAAGGACACCCAGAACGAACCGGACAACCGCCAGGTCTCCATCGACCGCGTGGGCGTGCGTGACATCCGCTTCCCCATTGTGGTGAGCGACAAGGAGAACCGCACGCAGTCCACCGTGGCACATGTGGCGCTCATGGTGGACCTGCCGGAGAAGTACAAGGGCACGCACATGAGCCGCTTTGTAGAGGCGCTGCACGAGCACAAGCGCTACCTGGACGTGCGCACGGCCATCCGTCTGCCGAACCGCCTGCTCACCAAGCTCTCCGCCCAGCGTGCGCGCGTGGAGATAGATTTTCCCTATTTCCGCACCAAGAAGGCGCCGGTATCCGGCATGCAGGGCATCATGGACTATGATGTGCGCTTCGTCATTGATGCAGACCGCGCGGGCGGCAATACCTTCACGCTCACCATCAAGGTGCCTGTCACCACGCTCTGCCCTTGCTCCAAGGCCATGAGCGAGCACGGCGCGCACAACCAGCGCGGCATTGTGACCTACTCCGTGCGCTTCTCCGGCGAGCCTGTGTGGATTGAGGACCTCATCGACCTCATCGAAAACTGCGCGAGCTGCCAACTGTACAGCCTGCTGAAGAGGCCGGATGAGAAGTATGTGACGGACCACGCCTACGCAAACCCCGTGTTTGTGGAGGACCTGGTGCGCAACGTGGCGGTGGCCACGGAGCGCGCGAACGTGTTCAGCTGGTACCGTGTGGAGGCGGAAAACTTCGAGTCCATCCACAACCACAACGCATACGCCATGGTGGAGCGCACGCTGGACTAACACCGCCCTTCCCTCTCATTCCTCCCGTGAACGTCTTCTCCACATGCTGGAACAGCTCCCGCCACAAGGACGGCGGAGCCATGTGCGATGAAATCCGCGAGCTCGGGTTCGAGCGCATCGAGGCCTCGCACGGCCTTCCGCTCTCCATGATGCCGGGCATCATCAAAGCCGTGGAGGAGAAGCGCATCACGGTGCAAGGCGTGCACAACTTCTGCCCGGCTCCCATTGATGTGCCGGGTGACGCCCCGGACGCCTACCAGTTCACCTCCTACCGCTCTGAAAGGCGGGAGCGCGCCCTGCGCCTCACCATGGAAACGCTCATGGTGGCCGCTCGCCTGGAGGCCAAATACGTGGTGCTGCACATGGGCTCCATTGACCTGATGCGGCGCAGCAAGGCCACGCGGCCTTTGGAGCGCATGGCTCGGCACGGCCAACTGGGCACCAGGGAATACGCCCAGTTCAAGGGAGAGTTGGTGCGCAAGCGCGCCAAGCTGGCGCCGCTGTACTTCGAGCGCGCGCGTGAGGCCCTGCACCAGCTGGCGGAGAAGGCCGCCAAATACAATTTGGTGCTCGGCGTGGAGGGACGCAGCAATTTCGAGCAGGTGCCGGGGGAAACGGAAATGCCGCTGCTCATGGAGGAGTTCAAAGACAACCCGCATGTGATGTACTGGCATGATTTCGGCCACATTCAGCGCAAGCACAACCTCCTTCTCCTCAACCACGCCCAGTACCTGCAAAAACTGCAGCCGTACATCTACGGCTCGCATGTGAACGATGTGCAGTGGCCCGCGCGCGACCACCGCGCTCCCTTCTTCGGCGGAGATGTGGACTTCCACAACCTGCTGCCGCGCTATTTCCGCCGCTCCATGCCGCTCACCTGGGAGCTTTCCTCTTCCGTGAAGAAAGAGGACATCCTGGCCGCCAAAGTGCAGTGGGATGCTCTCATGCAGCAGCTCCCGGAATAAGCGTGCGGTCAAACCCATTCTCCCTATGGAGCAGCATTGGCACATGTGGCTACCTCACGCAGGGCTGACGCATGTTAAAGATTGATAAGTAATTGCTCAAGGAAATCCTCGGACCATGCTGCCCGTAACCTTCTGCCTTTCAAGCTTTTAGTGCGGCCACAGGGGACAGGCGTGTTTTTCACGACCGTCAGGGCCATGCGGTTGAGGCGGGAAAAAAATTCTGCGCCGCGTTTCGGAACGCCTTCCTGACGGTGTCCTCCTGGAAACAAAAACCAAGGACCCAGTGCAGGTTGTTTTCCACCTGCCAGTGCTGCCTGATGCACGTTGCAATAAAGGCGGCGCTGCACCGGCTCAGGCTTGTAATGTAGTAGCGCGTCTCTGATGTCTCTACGCGCGTTTTAAGGGGGACTTCTATTTAACCGAAAAGGGTGATTGAGAGGGTATGGTCGGAAAAAATGAGGAATCATATCATTTAAGAATTCCAAAAGATGTGAAAAGTGCTATACTGTCCGCGTTACACGGATATGTCCAAGAAACACCCCTCGCCATCGCTTCCGCTTAGAGACCTTTTCCAGCTGCGCCCCAAGACCGTCATCCGCCACGGACTGGACAAATTGTCAGGCTACATCG
>JAZLHB010000085.1:0-10185 GCA_045616565.1 Akkermansia sp.
CGTATGCCTTCAATCTTCGGGCTGGCGGTGTTGCCGCAGTACTGGTAGGCCATGAAGCCGTACACGGAGCTGCAGAAGTTGTAGCGCAGACCCACCTCCGCAGAGTAAGCAAAGCCCCAGCCGGACTTGTGCATGTTGTACTTCTCGGAGTACTCGCCCAGCTGGTCGGCACCGTTGGTGTACATGCTGATTTTGTAGCTGGCATTGGCGATACCCACATTGGCACCCACGAACCAGGAAAGCTTGTCCGTGATGGGAGCCGTGTAGCGGTAGCCGGGCATCAGGCTGAAGGTGTGGATGCGCACCTTGTCCCAATCGCCGTATATCTCTTCAGCGTCCCACTCGCTGGAAAACTTTTCGCCACCCCAGCTGTAGCCGAAACGCAGCGTCACGGCATTGTTCTCATCAATGTTGTACACACCGGTGATGTCGGCGCCGATGCTCTTGATTTCCTTGCAGTGGCCGTTGTTGTTCACCTCCTGGAAGATATCCGGCACGCCCCAAGTGTAGTTGGCGCCAAGCTCCACGGCCCAGGGGGAAACAGCGGGAGCGGGAGCCACGGGCTGCACCGGAGCCTGCTGGATGATAACCTTCTGGCCTGCGAAAGTGGGCAGGGCCAGCATAGCGGCAAGAATGATTGCTTTCTTCATAATGATGTATCTTGGTTTGTTGTTTCGGGGAAACAAACTTCCCTTCGGGGATAATTCTAATACTGTTTTTGCCTTTGGTCAAGAAAAAACAGGCAGCAAGAAGCTGCCTGTTGATTTTTTCTGTTGCGTGCGGCTGTTTCAGAATTTGAAACCGACGCCCACGCGGGCCTGGTGGCCATGCTGGCGGTGAGAGTACCGGATCCCCTCGAAATCCTTGGGGCTGGCGGTGTTGCCGTAATACTGGTAGGCGCAGAACACATCCATGCACGGGGTGAGGGCGTAGCGCAATCCCACCTCTGCGGAGTAGGCAAAGCCCCAGGCGGATTTGTGGTAGGAGGCGTATCGTTCCGAATCCTCATACCAGTTTTCCTTGACACTGGCGTTGGCAATACCCGCGTTTGCACCCGCGAACCAGGAAACGCGGTCTGTGATGGCTTGCGTGTAGCGGTAGCCCGGCATTAGCGTGAACGTGTGGATGCGTGTCTTGTTCCAGTAGTTGCCCGGCGCCCAAATGCCGTAACCCTCTGCAAACTTCTCACCGCCCCAGGTGTAGCCGAAGCGCAGGGTCACGGCGTGGGTGCCGGTGATGGAGTATACGCCGGTGATATCCGCGCCGATGCTCTTCATCTCCTTGCAGGGGCTATTGTACCGGTTGATGTCAGGCACAGCCCAGGAGTATGAGGCTGCCAGCTCCAGCGACCATGGGGAAACAGCGGGTGCGGGGGCTGCGGGCTGCGCCGGAGGCAGCACGGCCACGAGTTTCTGCCCGGCGAATGTGGGAAGCGCCAGTATGGCGGCGACTATGATTGCTTTCTTCATAATGGATGTTATGGGGTTGGTGCAGCGGTGAAGCGCCTTCACACCCTCCACTATATGTCCGCCGCACGCCTGCGTCAACAAAATAGTTAACGAAAGTAAAAAAATCAACGGCCCGCCCGGATAAGCCGGGCGAGCCGCAGTCATACGGGAGCCGGGTGGCGAATCAGAATTTGAAGGCCACGCCCGCCGTGATGCCGTGGAAGAACTGGCGGTGGTTGCGGTTGAAATCCGTGAGCCGCACATCACCGCTGCGGCCGAGGGAATTGCGCGCCGTGTTGGCCGTGAAGCGGTATGCCAGGAACATATCCCAGCAGGGGCAGATTTGGTAGCGGAAACCCGCCTCCGCCTCCATGCCGAAACCCCAGGAGGAATCATGCGTGCGGTATGAGAAATCCCGCGCGGCGGCAGTGCCGCCGGCCGTGTACTTCATTTTCACGCTTTGGTTCACCACGCCGATTCCCGCACCCAGGTACATGCTCATGCGCTCCGTGACCGGCCGCGTGTAGCGGTAGCCCGTTGTCAGGGAGAACGTGTGCGTGTTGAGCTTGATGTTGTCGTCCGTATACCCGGTGAATCCGCCGTTGGATTCCCCGCCGTAGCCGTACCCCAGGCGCACATACATGGCATCCCGCTGGCTGCTGCGGTGTACCAGCGTGAGGTCTCCGCCCATCGTGTCAACCGCCTTGCTGGAGCCGCTGCCGTGTTTCAGCAGGTCGCGCATGGCAAAGTTGTAGTTCGCCCCTATCTCCATGCTCCACGGGGAATCCGCGCAGCTGCGCTCCACCTCGTGCACGGCAGGCGCGCACACCACTTTTTGTCCGGCCAGGCACGGCAGCGCCAGCGCCCCGGCTATAATGAGTGTCTTGTACATGATTGTCTTGATGTTATTTTGGGTTGTGCGGCAGGGACCATCCCCGCCGCTCGCCTGCATGCTACCCGCTGCCGCACACCCCGTCAATTCTACCAAACCGAACAGTTGGAAACAGGTAGGGAAAACGCAAAACGCAAATCCCTTGACTTTCCCCCGCGCCTGTGGTATCAGAGGGGTATGAACACTGACGAAAACACCCTCATCCTCTTCAAGCCGGACTGCGTGCGCAAGAACCTCTCCGGCATCATCCTGCAGCGTCTCCTTGCAGAAGGCTTCCGCCTGCGCGGCATGAAGATGATGCAGCTGGACGATGCCATCCTGCGCGAGCACTACGCGCATATCATCGACCTCGTTATCGAGGGTGAGCCGCTCTTCCCCAAGCTGTCCGCCTTCATGCAGACCAGCCCCGTGGTGGCCCTGGTGCTCTCCGGCCCCGGCGTCATCACCCGAGTGCGCACCATCCTGGGTCCCACCAACTCCCAGAAGGCAGACAAGGGCACCATCCGCGGAGATTACGGCACCAACAGCATGTACAACATCTGCCACGCCTCCGATTCCCCGGAAAGCGCCGCCGCAGAAATCAAGCGCTTCTTCAAGCCGGAGGAAATCTTCGACAACGTCGATTGATTGCCGTTCCGGGTTTGCCCCATTTCAGCCCGCGCGGTTCCAAGCCGCGCGGGCGCCTTTTTCTGAAAGGTGCCGGACGTTCAATCCGCCTCTGCCAATGCAACCTATCCACCCACAAGCCATTCAAGCACATTCAAGTGGCGGATGCCCTCGAAGGTGTCGTCGTTGTAGTCGCGCGTGAGCAGGAATTTGGGGTGGGAATCGCGTATGGCAAGCAGGGGACGCAGCTCCCGCTCGCGGGTGGCGGGGTCCAGGATGCTCTCGCACACCTGGTAGTATCGGGTTTCACCGCCGCGCTGCGCCACAAAATCCACCTCCACGCTCCGGCGGGTTGCGGCGGTGCTGTCCCATAGGTCCACCTTGCCAATGCTGACGCGGAATCCGCGGCGCAACAGCTCCAGGTAGACGATGTTTTCCAGCAGGTGCCCGGAATCCCGCAGGGCCTTCCCCGCCAGCAGCTGTCGCAAACCGGGATCCACGATGTAGTACTTGTTCTGCGTTTTGAGCATCCTTTTCCCCTTCACATCGTAGCGGTCCGCCTTGTAGAAGAGGTAGCAGTCGCGGAATGCCTGCAGGTATGCCTCCACCGTGGGGGCGCTTGCCTTGAAGCCGTCGGAGGTCAAAGTGTTGCTGATGCTCTTGACGGAAAGCTCGCTGCCGATAGAATCTGCCATGAAGCGCGCAAGGCGGTCCAGCCTCCCCACCTCGCGGATATTGCGTGCATCCATGATATCCTTGAGCACAATGCCGCCGTAGAGATCCTGCAGATAGCGATCGGCCATTTCCTGCCGCTGTTCCTCGGGGAAGGCGGTTACTTGGGGGAAGGAGGAGAGCTTGGTGTAGGCGCGGTACGCCTCCTCGCGGTTCCAACGCCCCGGGTAGGCATCCACAAATTCACGGAAGGAGAGCGGCAGCACATGGATTTCAACATAGCGGCCGGCAATGGAGGTGGCCCACTCCCCGGATTGCAGCTTGGAGTTGGAGCCCGTCAGGTACAGGTTCACGTTCCCCTTGTCCGCCAGGCTGCGCACCGCCTTCTGGAAATCCGGCACGTTTTGAATCTCGTCCAAGAACACATAGTTGAGCTTCCCGGAAACCAGGCGCTCCTTGATATGGCGGTGCAGCTCCCGGTAGTCCAGCAGGTGCGCGTTGTCCACGTCCTCCAGGTTCAGGCTCTGGATTTGCTCCTCCTCCACCCCGCTGCTCCGCAGTTCCTCCATGAATAGTTGCAACAGCGTCGATTTCCCGGAGCGGCGCACGCCCGTCAGGATCTTGATGATCGTTTGGTCGCGGTAGAGCCGCAGCTGCCGCATGTATGTGGGGCGGTCTATCATGGCGTTTCCTCACGCTATTGTACGCCCTGCTCCCTTTTCTGTCAACAAGTTTTTAAAGTGTACTTTAAAAACTTGCAGAATTGACGATTTTTTAAAGTGTGTTTTATTTTTGTGCAGCGGCTCGTTTCCGCTCCCATTTCGCCTGCGGCGTGTTGTATGGGGCGCATGGGCACGGCGGAAACAGGCATGAAGGGAAGCGCCATCATTGCGCCGGCATTGGTGGGCTCCCCACTGGTTGGGCAACAAAAAAAGGGAAGCACCCGCGGGGGTGCTTCCCGAAATGTTTTGCGTGTTGGCTTCCGGTGGCTTAGGCCTCCGGGGCAACATTGACGCGGCGGCCTTCGCGGTCGAAGAACACGCGGCCGTCCACCAGGGAGAAGATGGTGTAGTCGCGGCCCATGCCCACGCCCTTGCCGGGGTGGAACTTGGTGCCGCGCTGGCGGATGATGATGTTGCCGGCAATGACGGACTGGCCGCCGAATTTCTTGACGCCGAGACGCTTGCTGCGGGAATCGCGGCCGTTGCGTACGGAACCTTGACCTTTCTTATGTGCCATGACTAGTTAAACGTTTTGGTTGGGGTTGAACAATCAGGCGTTGATAGCGGTGATCTTGACCTGGGTGAGAGCGGCGCGGAAGCCCTTCTTCTTGTGGAAGCCCTTGCGGCGCTTGAACTTGAACGCGATACCCTTCTCGCCGCGGGCCTCCGGGTCCAGAACCTGGGCCTTGACGGAAGCGCCGGGCACGGTCGGGGTGCCCACCTTCGTGGTGTCGCCGTCCTCCACCAGGAGCACCTGGTCGAAAGTGGCCTCACCATCCTTTTCCAGCCCGGAGATGCGGTCCACGGTGAGCACGTCACCAACCGTCACCCGGTACTGCTTGTTGCCGGAAGTGAAAACTGCGTATGCCATAATTTTCTAGTTTTTTTGATTGAACCCGCACATGCGGGCTGGCACATTATAGGTATGCCGAGCCGTTTGGCAAGAAAAATTTCACAAAAAAATGAAAAATTGGCAAAAATTTTTTTCCGGTGGTGAGTTGCAGGTGCATTCGGAGGAGGAAATGGTGGCGCTTGGGCGCGCCTTTTCAGCTGCGCTGGAAGCCGGGGACGTGCTCGGTTTCGTCGGCGATTTGGGCGCGGGGAAAACGCATTTCATCCGCGGTGTGCTGGAGGGGCTGGGCGCATCCGACCCCGCCGCCAGCCCCACTTTTTCCCTGGTGCATGAGCATGCGGACGGCCGCCTGCCCGCCGCGCATTTTGATTTCTACCGCATGAAGAGCGAGGACGAGGCGCTCGGCATGGGGTGGGACGAGTACCTGAGCAGCGGCAAGGTGCTGCTGGTGGAGTGGGCGGACCGCTTTGACGGCGCGCTGATGCCGGCGGGCACGCACTGGCTGGTGCTGCGCCACAACGGGGAAACCGTGCGCACAGTGGCATTCCACCCCGCGCCGTAGCGCTTACTTGCCTAAACAGAAGGTGGAGAATACGCGGGAGAGGATGTCCTCCGTGTCAATGCGGCCGGTGATGCCGCCCAGAGCGTCCAGCGCTTCGCGCAAATCTACATCCGTGAATTCCGGGGATTCTCCCGCCTGAATGGAAGCATGCGCGCGCGTAATGGCATCCAGCGCCTGCTGCAGGGCGTAGCGGTGGCGCGTGTTGATGGCGGCCAGGGAATCTCGCTCCCCGGTATCGTGCAGGAAAAGTTCCGCAATGGCCTTTTCCAGTTCCGCGCGGCCCTGCCCGCTTGCGCAGGAGATGCGCAGGGCTCCCACGCCGCGCCAGTCTGCGTGTTCCGGCAGGTCGCACTTGTTGAGCAGAAGAATCCGCTTGGCCTCCGTTTCCTGCGGTGCCGCCGCATCTTCCTGCGTGCGGGGGAGGGAGGCATCATGCACCTCCAGCACCAGGTCCGCCTCCGCCTGCGCGCGGCGGCTGCGCTCCATGCCCGCACGCTCGATGGCGTCCCCGCTCTCGTGCAGCCCGGCGGTGTCGATGAGCCGCAGGCGCAGCCCGCTCACGGAGACGCTTTCCTCGATGGTGTCGCGCGTGGTGCCGGCGGTGCTGCTCACAATGGCGCGGTCGTACCCGAGCAGCATGTTCAAGAGACTGCTCTTGCCCACGTTCGGCGGGCCGATGATGGCGGTGCGCACGCCCTCGCGCAGGATGCGCCCCTCGTCCGCCGTGGCAAGCAGGCGCTGCAGCTGCGCGGAAACGGCATCCAGCCCGGCCAGCAGCTCCGCCCCGGTATCCGGCGCAATGTCCTCCTCCGGAAAATCGATGTAGGCCTCCACATGCGCGGCAACGTTCATGAGCGTGTCCACCGCTTCCTGCACGCGGGAGCCGATGGCTCCCTGAAGCTGGTTCTGCGCGGCACGCAGCGCCAGGTCGCTCCCGGCGGATATGACATCCATCACGGCTTCCGCCTGGGTGAGATCCATGCGGCCGTTCTCAAAGGCGCGGCGCGTGAATTCTCCCGGCTCTGCAGGGCGCGCGCCGCATTCCAGCACGCGCTGCAGCACGCGTTGCGTCACCAGCATGCCGCCGTGGCAGCACAGCTCCGCCGCATGCTCACCGGTGAAGCTGCGCGGTGCGGCGTACACTGTAACCACACACTCGTCCAGGATGCTCCCGCGGGCATCGCGCACGCGGGCCAGGGTGGCGCGGCGCGGGGTGAAATCCCTTTCCCTGCCGCAGGCGCGCATCACCACTTGCGCGGCCTGCCCACCGCTCACACGGATGACGGCAAGCGCCGCCGCTCCGGGGGCTGTGGCAACGGCGGCTATGGTATCGGTGGCGCTCATGGCTTCATCCTCTCACAAATGCGGCGGCGGGGCAATCACAAATCACTTCTGCCACCGGGGTAAAAAAGACGCGTCCGGGGAAACCCGGACGCGTTTGTGATGGGGAAGTAAAACTTCCCGAGCACTTACTTCTTGGTCACAGTCACCTGGGGAGCCTGGGTGGGCTCCACCTGCTGCTGCTGCTGCTGCTGCTGGCAGGAAACCAGAGCGGCGGCCGTAAGAGCGAGAATAGCGATGGTCTTCATAATTATCTTACTAGTTTTGATTTTGAAGCACCCCAACAATCAAGGATAGACTGAGGGGCTGAGAGAAGTGTATCATTTCTTCTTGGCAATGCAAGGCTAAAATCAAAAAAAATCTGATTTTTTTGCAGGAATGCCTTGAAGATGGGTGCGGGCAATCCCGTGAAGCCGCATGGCTGCTGCATTTGCGGGCCTATTTCAGCTCGGCAAAGAAAGCGTCATGAAACCCTTCTGCACTGAAAATACTGTTGTGGGTGGCGTGGAAGGTCTTCTCCGTCACCGGTCTGCCGAAACTTTCGCGCAGGGCATCTGTGCGCGGCGGCTTCACTATCTCATCGCAATCCGCGCGCAGGATGGTCACATCGCAGGTGATTTTCGGCGCGCAGTCCGTGGAAACGAACTTGTCTTGCACCACGGCGCGCGCAATGCCGGGCACAAAATCGCACGCCACGTTCACCAGGCTGTCGAACGGGCAGATGAGCACCACCTTGTCCGGTGCCTTGGCGGCGGCCACCTGCATGGCCACCCCGGTGCCGATGCTGAAACCCACCAGCGTGGTGGCGGCCGGCTTGCCGAGCTGCTCTTTCACTTCATCCAGCAGTGCACAGGAATCCTCCACAATGTCCTTTTCCGTTGGGGAACCGCCGCTGCTGCCGAACCCCCGGTAGTTCACCAGCAGGTAGGAGCGCGTGGTGTCCTCGTCCGCATAGTCGGAGAATGCCCCGGCGTTGATGGAGTTGCCGCCGTACATTACCACCAGCGGGGCAGTACCGCCGCGGTTGAACAGCCAGCCGCGCAGAACCGTGCCGTCTTTCATGGTGTATGAAACGTACTGCTCCGCGTGGCCGTACTTGGTATCCGGCGAGCAGCCGCCCGGCTGCGCTCCAGGGAACACCAGACTGCGAACCGCGCATGTGGAAAGCAGCAGCATCAGCGGTGCCGCCAGCAACAGGCCAATCCATCTCTTTTTCATGTCCCCATTCTACCAACGCGTGCGTGCGCACGCAAGGGGGAAAACACCCGCGTAAAAAAATCTAGACTATACTCTAGATTTTTCTTGACAGGGTGGCCCAGACATAATAAAATACCTGCGGATGCAGTGTGCATCCGCAAAAAAACACAGCTATGAGACCGCTAAACACCATCATTGCCTTGGCTATGGCAGCCGCACCGTTGTGGGGGGAGACAACCGCCCCTGCAAATGACAACAACAAGCAGTCCTTCCGGGATTTGCCGATGTTTTCCGCGCAGCGTTTCGACAGTTCGCTGACGGGGATGTACCGTTCGTTCTACTGGGGCCGCGGCCTGGTGGCCACGCAGGAGGCCGAGCAGGGCGAGGGCGTTGAAACAATCGCTTTCAAGACCACGTACGATTTGGGAGAAAAGGGAGGCTGGACTTTCAGCAGTACGGTGGCGTACTCCATCTTTTCCGCAGGGCATTGCCTGTACGGCAATCCTCCCATGTCCCGCAGCGGTGCGCAGTACATCCTGCGAGAGCGCATCCCGGGCTTCGACCAACTGCCCGCCGCAGCCCAGGAGAAGTATATCAGCTCCCTGGAAGGCAAGTCCATCAAGCAGTGCAACATGGAAAACGAGTTCGCCGTTGTCACCTCGCTCAATTATGCGCGTGAGAAGTGGAACGTCACCATTGGCCATGATTTCATTCACGGCGGTATCCTGGGCGTGATGGCCAAACACTACCGCGACCAGGGAGCCTCCGTGGTGCACGAGTGCTTCGTCACGCCGGAGTTCACGCCGTACAAGTGGATGAGCGTGGGCTGCACCACGCGTTTCAGCTTTGTGGGCATCCGCGGCTGGTGGTTTGAGCCGTATGTGAACTTCCGCGCGCCTATCATCGGTTCCGCAGATGATATCGATAGCATCAAGATGCTGGCGATGGTGCAGTTCGGCATGTCCGCCACGGCAGACTACTTCCGCTCCCACTACTTTGCCTGCAACAACGGTTCCCAGGGCTACTGGATCAAGGTTTCCACCCCCTACCTCATCACCAAGAACCTGATTCTCACCCCGTCCGTCATCTTCAACTGGGCCGGCCGCGGCGCCATGAAGGCCAACACCAAGTCCGAGTTCAAGACGCTCTCCGGCAGGAATACAGTGCCCTTCCGCGAGTTCGCCATCGTGAGCGATATTTCCCTCACCTACAAGTTCTGATAGGGAACACCGCCGCAACCGCCGGCGATATAAAACCCGCCTGCCCCTGTTTCAGGGACAGGCCGTTTTTTCAGGGTACGACCGACGCGATATGCGAACTGTGGTGAAAGTCCACAAGGAACCGTGATGATGCGGAATCTCAAACCTGAAGAACAGCTGCGGTGCGGCAACGCCCCGTGGGAGAGGAAGTTCGAGGGGAAATCCCGACTGTACGAACAGGAACTGCATACAAGGCCGGATGGACGGACGAGGTTGCCCGAAGTGCCGAAATCCGATACATCATCAAGAGTCCATAAGGTAGATGCAGACGGCGCGGGAGGAAAGTAGCATATTCATATTCGGTGAGACCCTGCCAAGGCCTGAAAGGGTGACGCGCGGAAGCGCGGAGGCAGGGAGTCAGCAGAGGCCATAGTACCCGTCCCTTGGCGGGGAAGGGCCGAATCCAAACAGCGGTACAGCCTGAAACTCACAAACATGGAGCAACAGAACCAAGACGCCCTGAGGCAGGGCCTGCTCAATTTCGAGCGGACTGCGCCGTGGGCGCGCCTGCCTGCGGAGGATAGGGGTGCGATTCCCCGAAAGGAAGCGGAGCGGGAGGGGCAAGTGTTTGAGGCGTGGAGGGAACAACTGGACTGGGAGGAAAGGCTGTTGGAAAGGGTGGCCAACACGGCC